>JAFSBM010000097.1 GCA_017437285.1 Ruminococcus sp.
CGTTTGATTAAAGAAAAACAGATAGGTATGACAGCTGCAAGGAAACCTTCCGAAGGCGTGCTGTCGCACTCCAAGGGAGGTTGACGAAGCAGATGACGTGCATAGCTGTTTTTTCTCAAAAGGGGTTTTTAGAGATGCCCTCAAGTTATAATAATGTAAGCCGCAGGAAATCTGCGGCTTTTAGTTATTTTATACGATTGAAATAATCCTTTGTTTCTTTTGCGACAACTCCCGAAAGAGCAAAAAGAGCGATTATATTCGGAATTGCCATAAGTCCGTTGAATATATCTGCAATTCCCCATACAGCGGAAACTGTCATATAAGGTCCGATGAAAACTGCAATGATGTAAAGAATTCTGAAAGTAAGAATTGCTTTGTTATTTGAAGCTGTAAGGTATGAAAGACATCTTTCAGAATAGTAATTCCAGCCTAAAATTGTAGTAAAGGCGAAGAAAATCAGACAAATCATAAGGAGGAATGACGAAATCTTTTCGGGAAAAGGCAATCCGCTGCAAAATGCGGCATTTGTAATTTCAACGCCCTCCAATTGGGGATTTTTTTCAAGACAGCCTGACATAACAATTGTAAGTCCTGTCATTGTGCAAACTAGAATTGTATCAATAAAAGTACCTGTCATTGTAACAAGACCCTGACGAACAGGTTCATTTGTTTTAGCAGCAGCAGCTGCAATTGGAGCAGAACCAAGACCTGCTTCATTGGAGAAAATACCTCTTGCAATACCTTTCTGCATTGCCACAATCATTGCTCCTAAAGCACCGCCTGCAACAGCTCTTGCACCGAATGCACCCTTGAAAATTTCAGCAACAGCGTCGGGAACTGCTGAAAGATTTGAGAAGATTATGAGCAGACAACAGCTTACATAAATTACAACCATAAAAGGGATAAAGATTTCTGAAACCTTTGCGATTGACTTAATGCCGCCGATAATAATCAAAGCCGCCATAACTGTAATAATAAGACCTGCCACAATCTGAGCAATTGTATAGTCACTTTCAAGTAAAGAAACCACATTTTCCTTATTGGGGTCAAAGAAGTTATTTACCGCCGATGTGATACTGTTAATCTGAGTAAAAGTACCGATACCCATAAGACCAACAAGAACACCGAATACAGCAAATATTTTTCCAAGCCATTTCCATTTGCTGCCCATACCGTTTTCGATATAGTAGAACGGACCGCCCAGCATTTTTCCGTTGCCGTCTTTAATACGGTATTTTACAGCAAGAAGTCCCTCGCTGTATTTTGTTGCCATTCCAAACAATGCGGCAACTTCCATCCAGAACAATGCACCCGGACCGCCTGCGGCAATTGCAGTAGCAACTCCAACGATATTTCCCGTACCGATTGTAGCGGATAAAGCGGTACATAATGCACCGAAACTGGAAATCTCACCATTTCCGTCTTTTTCCTCGCTGAACATATATTTCAACGCAAGCCACAGTTTTCTGAACTGAACTCCGCCAAGACGGAGAGTCAGGAAAATTCCGCAGCAGAGGATGAGGACAATCGAGGGGATTCCCCACACAAAATCGTCGATTTTCTGAATTATCTTTTCAAATTCAGCCATAAACAGCACTCCTATCATTGATAAAAAATTGTCAATGTATATTATACCATAAATCGCCGATAAGTGCAATAGCTGACAATTATTTCGTAGCTTTTCACAAATTTGTCACAAGTTTTTTAGGCATAATAACGCCATATAATTTGAAGTATGGAGAAAAGAGTACATTTTTCCAAAAATAAAATATTATATTTCATTGTTCAGAATCGCTTTAAATGATATAATTAAGTTAGCAGTTATTAGTCTGCGAGAGTGATTTTTTAAATCAAAGGATAATTAAATTAAGAGAAGGAATGATTACTATGAAGAAAATTTTATCCATCACATTAGCAGCTGTTATGGCTGTATCGGCTTTGCCTTTCTCTGCTAATGCAGAGGAAAAAGGTGAAATGAGAGATATTACAACAATGGAACTTGTACGTGAAATGGGTATAGGTATCAATCTCGGTAATACTCTTGAAGCCTGCGGCGATTGGATTGCTGATGTTGACACACAATGGGGCGACGGCGTACTTACTGTTACCGATTACGAAACTGCATGGGGCAGCCCTGTTATCACAAAGGAAATGATTCAGGGAATGGCTGACGAAGGCTTTGGAGTTGTCAGAGTACCTGTAGCATGGTCTAATCTTATGGAAGAAGGCTACAAAATCAGTAAAGATTACGATAACCGTGTTCATGAAGTTGTTGACTGGGTTTTAGAAGCTGATATGTACTGTATTATTAATATCCATTGGGATAATGGCTGGGTAAACACCTTCCCCAACAACAAAGATGAATGTATGAAGCGTTATGAATCAATGTGGACGCAGATTGCAGACAGCTTCAAGGATTATGACGACCATCTTATGTTTGAATCACAGAATGAAGAACTTGGCTGGGAAAGCGTATGGAATCCATGGGGAAGTACTGACGGCAAGGCTGAATCATATGGTCTTGTAAATGAGATTAACCAGAAATTTGTAGATGTTATACGTGCATCAGGAGGAAACAATCCTGAACGTCATTTGCTCATTTCAGGCTATAATACAGGATTTGACAGAACCTGCGACCCTCTTTTCAAGATGCCTTCAGACCCTGCAAACCGTATGGCAGTTTCAGTTCACTATTATACACCTGCTGGATTTGCAATTCTTGAAGAAGATGCAGACTGGGGCAAGGCAATATCTACATGGGGTTCAGACGCTGATTTCAACGAATTAAAAACCAATATGGATATGATGAAAAAAGGCTACATAGATAAGGGAATTCCTGTTATTGTAGGCGAATACGGCTGTCCTACAACAAATAAGGAACCTGATTCTGTACGTCTTTTCCTTAGTTCTGTATGTAAGGAAGCATATGAAAGCGGACTCTGTCCTGTACTGTGGTCAACTCCTGGCGGACACTATGACCGTGACACTTGCAAAATGGCTGACCAAGAGCTGAAAAAGCTTTTCAATGAGATATGGGAAAAGCCGCAAACAGAAACAAATCCGCCTGTTGATGTAACAGTTACCACCACAGCAACTACTACAACCACAACATCAATAGCAACCACAACCGCCCCAACTGAGCCTGTTGTTTCTGCAAAAGTTCTTGGTGATGCAAACTATGACGGTATAGTGACAATTGCTGATGCAGCGGCTATATATCAGCATTTAGGCAACTTTGACAAGTATGCACTTTCTGAGCAGGGAACTGTCAACGCTGACATTGACGGTGAAGCAGGTGTAACTGTATCAGATGCCATAATGATTTTACAGTTTGAGGCAGGAATTATCACAGAATTTTCAATTAAATAATGATAAACGGCTGTGCATTTGAATGTACAGCCGTTTATCATTAATTTAAATTTTGCAGGAATTTTTTGAAATTGTCCGCCATTTCCTGCGGAATTATCGAGTGCATATTGTGACCTTTATCTGAAACGATATACTCAGCACCAATTTCCTCAGCATATTTTATAGCATATTCTTTCCATGAACCGTTTTTCATAGGTGTTTTGAAATCAGTTATGTAAAAAAATGCAGGAACTTTAAGCTTTCCTGTTGCACCTGCCTTTTCACCATTAGAAACAAGGTTCATATTCTCCTCAAACATCTCTTTATTAGAAATATTCTTATAGAACAAATCCGCATAGAGCTTTTTTTCTTCATCATTGAGGTTATCAAAGGACATCATACCCGTAGCATCAACGGAAAATTTCTTTACAAGCTTTGCAAAAAGTCCACGTTTTTGAATTTTTGCATAAAGCTTTTGCGTCTTTTCATTAAAAGCACGACGTTTTTCCTCAGGCATAGCCTTGCCCATTTCAACGGCAGTTTCAGGAAGTCCCATATCAATACTAAGGACAGCTTTCACTTCATCGGGATAAGTATTTGCCCAGTAAATAGCCTCAAATCCCGAATAGGAATGTGCAGCAAGTACATATGGAGGATTAATTCCTGCAAGACGTAATGCCTCACGGCTTTCACTTACCATATTTTCAACAGTACGCTCTGTATCAGTGCTTTCACTCATACCGTAGCCTGATTTTTCAACAACCGCAATCTTATATGTGTCGGATAACTTGCGGTATAGGGGGCGATATTCAAGAACAGGGGATGTGACACCTGCACCTGACAAAAATATAATTGTCAAATCTCCATTGCCCTCGGTGTATACGTTGATTTTTCCCTTACCTACAGGATATTTTTCGCCATAATTCACAGCCATGTTGTATCTACCTCCTATAAAAAAAGCCCTGTAAACAGGGGTTAAAGAATATGGCGCAGCGGGTGGGATTCGAACCCACGTCCCTCAGGGGGCATCATGATTTCGAGTCATGTCCGTTATGACCACTTCGATACCGCTGCGTAAATAACATTAATATTATACCATAAAATATTACAAAAATCAATAGCTTTAAATAAAAATAAATGAAATAACAAAATGCACGGAGAATATCCGTGCATTTGATTATCTTATAGCCTTAACGGGGCAGGCATCTTTACAGATACCGCAGGAAATACACTTGTCATAGTCAATGACAGCGTGAGAATTTTCAATCTTAATTGCACCCTCCGGGCATTTTTTCTCACAGATTTTACAGCCGATACAGCCGTTAGAACAGGCAAGCTTTGTAGCCTTTCCGTTATCCTGTGAGGAACAGAGAACATCAACTGTCTTAGCCTTTGGTTTAAGGGAAATCAGCTGATTTGGGCAAACTGAAATACATTGACCGCAAGCACCGCAAAGAGAGGGGATTACTTTTGCAAGGGAATTTTCAATTTTAATTGCATCGTGTTCGCAAATATCAGCACAATCTCCTAAACCGATACAGCCGTATTTGCAGACACCGTTTCCGCCGTAAAAGCGTTTTACAGCCTTGCAGGACTGAACACCGTCAAAATCAAATTGAACCTTAGCGGAATTACAATCGCCGTTACACTTCACAACAGCAGTCATGGGAATAACATCTTCTGCGGATTTTCCAAGTATATCGGCAATTTTCGTAGCACAGTCAGCACCGCCCGGGCGGCATAGATTAGTAGCTGCATTTTTATTTACAATAGCGTCGGCATAGTCAGCACAGCCGGCAAATCCGCAAGCACCACAGTTTGCCTGTGGGAGAGTTTCGCTGATTTTTTCAATTCGCTCGTCAACTTCAATGTAGAATACCTTTGAAGCAATGGTAAGGAGAATACCTGCACCCAAACCGCAAACACCAAGGATAAGTATGGGGATTATATAAGTCATAGCATTCCCTCCTTAGCTGAATAATCCCGAAAAGCCCATAAAGCTGAGGGATACGATTGAAGCGGCAATGAGAGTTGCAGGAACTCCCTTGAATGTTTCGGGAATATCGGCATATTCCATTTTTTTGCGTACTCCCGAGAAAATAACGAGAGCTAGGAGAAATCCAAGACCTGCACCGAGAGAATTTCCAATTGACTGAACAAATGTAAAACCGTTGTCGATGTTTAGAACAGTTACACCAAGTACAGCACAGTTTGTGGTAATCAGCGGCAGATAAACGCCGAGGGATTTATAAAGGGGCGGTAAAAGCTTTTTCATAGCCGTTTCCACAAGCTGAACGAAAAGTGCAATAACAAGAATAAATACAAGAGTGTCAAGATATGCGAGATTATTCGGCACAAGAATAAAATGGTGAATGGGATATGTAACGATAGTAGCACAAATCATTACAAAGGTTACAGCGATACCCATTCCCGATGCACTGTCAAGCTTTTTGGAAACCCCTAAGAATGGGCAAATTCCCATAAACTTTGCAAGAACAAAGTTATCAGTCAGCATAGCCGAAAGAAGAATTACAATAAGAGTTTTCATTCAGCCGCCACCTCCTTTTTTTCACATTTTCCCGACATAGGGCAGTTGTCACAGCTGCCGCATTCAATTTCAAGGGGAGGTTTTCTGTTGGCGATTTTATTCACCACGGCAATGATAACACCGAGGGTAAAAAATCCGCCTGCTGGCATAATAAAGAGAAGCATAGGATTGTCGTGAATTACGGGAATATTCATACCCATCCATTGACCTGCACCGAGGATTTCACGGATTGAACCCATAAGGAAAAGGGCAATTGTAAAACCGATACCCATGCCGATTGCGTCAAATGCAGAAGAAACAATTCCGTTTTTGCTTGCAAACATTTCAGCTCTGCCGAAAATAATGCAGTTAACGGTAATAAGTGAAAGGTAAATACCAAGGCTGTCGTAAAGTTCAGGTAAAAAGCCTTCAAGGAGAAAACCGATTAAAGTAACAAAACTTGCAATAATAACGATAAATGCAGGGATACGCACTTTATCTGGAATAACCTTGCGGAGTGCCGATATTACGATATTTGAGCCAAGGAGAACAAAAGTTGTAGCAAGCCCCATACCGATTCCGTTTGCCGCCTGTGTAGTTACAGCAAGAGTGGGACACATACCAAGGAGCGTGATAAGAGTGGGATTTTCTTTGATAATACCCTTTGTCAGTTCCTTGAAAAGGGGAGTTTTATTTGCCATTCAATATCGCCTCCTTATTTTCGTTATAAATTTCAAGTGCAGTATTTACAGCGGATTTCAGACCTGCTGATGAAAAAGTTGCACCGCTTATTGCATCAGCTTCCTCAACAGGAGCATAAATTCCGTAAAACTGTGTTCTGAAATCTTCATTATCACGGATTTTTGTGCCAAGTCCGGGAGTTTCGCCAAGGGAAACAAATTCAATTCCGCAGACAGAGCCGTTTTCATCAATGCCAACAAGTACGTTAATTCCGCCTTTTGAATAACCGTCAGCCACAACCTGTACAGCTGTTTTTCCGTCGGGAGTTACGGCAATGGCGGAAATTGCGGATTCTCCGAAATTGTCGTTTAATAAAGTACATTGGGTTTCTCCGAAAAGTGCCTCAACGCTTTGGTTGAAGCGGATTATTTTTTGTTCGGCAATTCGCTCCTTTGTAAGTTCATAGGCGAAAACAAGAAGAAATGCAGCTATAGCACAGATAATAGTAAGAGCAACTGAGGGCAAAATATTATTTTTCATTTTTAACAGCCTCCTTTGCTCCGAAAACCTTAGGACGTGTGTGATGTTCAATGTATGGCGTGAGGATATTCATAAGGAGAATTGAGAATGATACGCCCTCAGGCAATGAAGCATAGTGGCGGATTACAAAGGTAATAATTCCGCAGCCGATACCGAATACAATTTTTCCCTTTGTGGTAATGGGAGTTGTAGCGTAATCGGTAATCATAAAGAAAGCACCGAGGAAAACGCCGCCTGCCAGTATTTCATAAAGGGGATTTTCGCCTGCAATAAGGGAAATAAGAGCAAGACTTCCGATAAATGCGGCAGGTGCGGCAGGATTGATAATCTTTCTTGCAATGAGATAAAGACCGCCTAAAAGAAGTGCAAGAGCGCTGGTTTCACCGATACATCCACCGGTATTTCCGAGAAAAAGGTCAAGGCAGGAGGGGATTTCCTGATTGATTTCAGCAAGCTTTTCAGGTGTCATATCACGAAGAACAAGGGGAGTAGCACCTGTTATAGCATCTGCACCGTTTTTCCATTCAAATGGAAGAACCCAATTTGTCATAGCTGTGGGGAAACTTACCATAAGGGCAATTCTTGCAGTTACAGCAGGATTGGCGAAATTCTGACCAAGACCGCCGAAAAGCTGTTTTACAACAACAATTGCGATAAATGAGCCGAGAGCCGCCATCCACAGCGGAATTGAAACGGGGAGGTTAAAAGCAAGAATTATGCCTGTTACAACCGCCGACAAATCCTTAATGGTATTGTCACGCTTCATAAGTCGGCGGCAGATATATTCGGAAACAACGGCTGAAATTACGCAAACAGCTGTAACAACAGCGGCACGAATTCCGAAAAATATACAGCCGGCAATGAGAGCAGGTAGCAGGGCAATGCAGACATTGAGCATAATATCCGAAGTTTTAGTGTAGTTTTCGTCATGGGGTGACGGTGATACAATAAGTCTGTTCATAATCCACCTCACATTTTAGGTAAAATAGTTTTTGCAAGCTGATTTGTTTCAGCAAGTTTTCGATTGGCAGGGCATACGTAGGTGCAGCTGCCGCAGTTCATGCAGAGATTGACTTTCAGTGCCAGTAAATCCTCAACATCTCTGATTTTGTATGCCTTGTCGATTTCAGCAGGAACGAGATTGAAAGGGCATACATCGGCACATCTTCCGCAGCGTATACAAGCAGAAGTTTTTCTGTCATCGTATTTATTGAATGCAAGGAGTGCATTGGTAGTTTTTGAAATGGGCATATTAATATCGGGAATACACATCCCCATCATAGGACCGCCTGAAATAACAGCTTTTAAGCTGTCAATATCAGTTTTGCAGAAATTGAGAATATCCACAATGGGCGTACCAACAGGAGCGAAAATATTTTTTGACTCTTTTACGGCATTTCCGTCAACTGTAATTCGTCTTGTAATAAATGGCATACCCGTCTGTGAATATCTGTAAATAAATCCCACAGTTGAAACATTTATAACAATTACTCCAACTTCCGCAGGGATAGTTCCCTCTTTGACAATACGTCCTGTTGTGTTGTATATGATAACTTTTTCCGCACCCTGTGGATACACAGAGGGGAGAGTGTGAATTTCCACATCATTATCGTGTTTTGTCAGTTCCTCGAAAATTTCAATTGCCTTAGGTTTATTTCCCTCAACGGCAATTTTTACATTTTTGATACCGAGGATATTTTTTATAAACTCAATTCCGCTGAGAATATCATTTGTGTTCTCCAGCATTTCACGGTAATCCGAAGTTATGTACGGTTCACATTCAGCGGCATTAATAATCAAAGTATCAATTTCATTTTTGGGATTAAGCTTTATGTGAGTTGGAAATCCTGCACCGCCAAGACCGCAGACACCGCATTCACGGACAGCTTTTATAAAGCTTCCCCTGTCGGTAATCACAGGGGGAGCGATATTTTCGTAAATTTCCTGTTTGCCGTCAGTTTCAATTTCAACTGCCTTGCATACAGCTCCCACAGCGTTTCTGTAATCGCTTATTGCAGTGACTTTACCCGATACAGATGAATGAATTGGAACGCTGAAAGGTGCTTCACAATCACCAATTTTTTCACCGACTCTTACGCAATCACCGACTTTTACAAGGGGAGTACACGGCACACCCATATGCATTGACATAGGGAGGATTATTTTAGAAGGCAGGGGAAAATCTATCGTGGAAAAATCCTCTGTATTTTTCCGATGCCTTAACTTTATACCTTTGAGGTGTTTCATAGGAATAGCCTCCTTTTTAAATGTTGCTCCAAAAATCAACTCTTGAAATTTCTATTTTCTTAGAGAGCAATAACATTAATTATTATACTATATTTTCAGGATTTTTTCAATAGTATTTAATAATTATAATATTTTTTTTGAAAAAAGTCTTTATTTTTCCAGAAATATATGGTATAATAAATATATCTATTGCTCCGCCAACTAACTCTTGAAGAATTATATGAAGCTTGGGGAGCAAAAGGCAAGAAAGAAAGCCGAAAGAATACTGTCGTATTGTGAGGATTTCTGACGCTGAATTTTGCTCTCCAAGCAAAATAGAAAATTCAAGAGTTAATTGAGGGAGCAATATGTAATCGGAAAGGAATTTTCTTATGAAAAATAAAATTCTTGCTCTTTTGACTGCCGCAATCATAACTGCACCTGTAGTAAAAGCATATGAGTCAAATGCAGTAAATTTTACAATGCGTGGTACATTAAACAGCGATTCGGCAATTGTGGTCAACCTTGACTGCGACACGGTAATACATGAAAAAAATGCAGATACACAACAGCTTCCCGGACCTCTTGTAAATATCATGACAGCCGTTGTATGTATGGAAAACTGCGAAAATCTGTCACAGGAAATCACAATTGACGAGGATGTTTATTCATATCTTTACAATACAGAATATCCCGATGATTTGAGATATGCGGATATTCTTGACGGAGATGTTCTCACATATAATGACCTGCTTTATGCAATGATGCTCACTTCCTCTGTTGAGGCGGCGGAAACTATTGCTTACAATATAGGCGGCGGAGATGTTTCTGTTTTTGTTGAAATGATGAATAAAAAAGCTGATGAGCTTGGAATGGAAAATACAAATTTCACAAACGCAACAGGTATGTACAATGTGGAACAATACACAACAGCAAGGGATATGATGATACTTACAAAATATGCCCTTAATAAATCGCATTTTGAAGATATATGTTCTACTTATGTTTACACACCCTCCGTTCCTAATTTCAATTCCCACCCAATTGAGCAGAAATGGCGTTGGTTCAATTCAAATCTTATGATGGATGAGGAAAATGATAAATATTATTATAAAGGCGTAAAGGGAATTAAAACAGGAAATCTTGAACTGGGCGGACGTAATATTGTAGCAATGGCAGGAAAAGACGGTCACAATTACCTTGTAATTGGTATGAGAGCCCCAATTAATGATGAGGATGGTGTCACAAAGTTCTATCACCTTGACGATGCTACACAAATGTTTGACTGGGCATTCAATCATTTTTCATATGAGGTAATACTTGCTGATACCGCTGAATTAGGCGAACTTCCTGTTGACCTTGCAGACGGAAGTTCTTATGTCCTTGCAAAGCCTGCGGAGGAAATTTCACTTTTGTGGCATGATGAAATTGACATTTCTCTTATCAGTATGGATAATATCACGTGGTATAAAAAGGAACTTCAAGCACCTGTTAAAAAAGGTGATCCTTTGGGCAGAGTTACTCTCGAATATTCAGGGGAAAAACTTGCAGATGTAGAACTTGTTGCAGTTTCCAGCGTTGAAAGATCGGCATTGAAGTATAATATATATGCCGCAAAACTGTTTTTGAAATCAAGCTGGATTTCAAAAGCTTTGACTATAGCAGGTATAATTTCTTCGTTATATATAATCCTTTGTATTTATTCATATGTACTTTTCAAGAGCCATTCAAAGCCTTTAAAACCTATGTATGCCGTACCAAAGGTTGACAAAGAAAAAAAGAATAAAGATACAAACATCAATAAATAAAATCAACCCGTAGGGATTTAATCCTTACGGGTTTTGCTTGTTTTTGAGGGACTTATATTATTTTCTTGCTGTTCAAGTAAGTTCTCCAAAAATTGTTCCAGTTTACCTTTATTGCGTTCACTAAGCTGAGAAAATTTACTTATCAGTTGTTGTTCATCATTACAGAGCTGTGATTTGGAAGTGTCGTTTTTATTATTTGTCAATCCTGCAATGTAATCAAGGCTGACTTTATAAAATTCAGCAAGGGTAACAGCGAAATCTAATGGAACAGTATGTTTTCCCTGTTCATAATTTGTATATGTGGTTTTGTGCATATAAAGAAGCTTACACAGCTGTTCCTGAGTCAAATCTTTGTCTTCTCTCAAATCACGAATTCGGTGGTAATGTTGCATAAAACACCCCCCTTTCAATTGTTATTATATACAAATTATACCACGTTTATTGTATTCAACTTGACAAAAAACAATAATTATGGTATTATTATGATATAAATACAACGAATGTTGTATTTATAATAACAATTTTTGGAGGGCTTATTATGAAAGTAACTAATAAAATTATCTCCCTTTTTACAACTGCCGCTTTTATTGTTTCTTGTAATCTATATGGAAACATAAACAAAGTCAACAAAACAGCAACAGCAGCTGATAAGATTTACACGGCAGACGGTGGATTTTCCGCTGATGAAATAGCCGCTTCTCCCGTTAAGCCTACAATTACATTGACAAAAAAGGTTATTTCTATTGATGAAGCAGGAGAAACTCAGCAGATTGATGTTATGGTGTCAGGGGCAGACCTTAAATATTGCTCAACTGGTATATATATTGAATATGACCCACGTATTCAGATAAATCTTACTCGAGCAGGAAATGTGGATGCCATATGTCAACGTGAATTATTAGGTCAGGCAGATTTGTCTGATTTAAATAACAAAAAAAGTATTAGATTGATTACTGCTGCAAGAGGAAATTATGGTTATGACGGTGTTTTATGGTCATTTAATATAACTCTTCCGTCTGATGCTCAAATGGGTGATACCTATTTATTTGATATTTTTTATTGTATTACATCTCAAGTGGAATCGTTATTTTATGGTAGAGAGGTTTCAAAAGATGATAAACTGATGAGTGCATATACATTCACACAGGGAATATATAACAAGGAATATAACAACAATTTCAAAGCTGACATAGAAGATATAAAAAAGTGTTCTGCACTTGCAGATATTCCGTCATATGTTGACGGTTATATTGCAATAGCCGATAATACAACAACTACACCAAATGAAACCGTTACTCTTATTGGAGATGCTAATATGGACGGTAAAGTTTCAATTGCTGATTCAACCGCTATTCTTCAATTCCTTGGTAATCCTGATAAATACGGACTTTCTAAGGAAGGAGAGAAAAATGCAGATTGCTATGCTCCGGGAAGCGGTGTTACAATAGCTGATGCAATTACGATTCAGAAATATGATGCAAAACTCATTTCGATACTCCCTATAGATAATTAGTTTATTTACGAAAACAGCTCCCCAAAGGCAACGGGGAGCTGTTATATTTATTTGAATCAAAATCAATTAAAGTTTTACAGAGATTTCACCAGTAATATTAAGCCTGTTCGGTTCAACCTTACATTCATATGCAAGGACATTCACACCGCTGGAATGAGCATAACGGAGGGCATCACCGAAAGCTTTGTGTGTATCATCGTTGGGAATAAGATATTTCATACCCGACATCTGTACCACAAAGAGGATATATGCGGAATATCCCGAATTTTTTGCGGTAATAAGCTCATTTATATGCTTTACCCCTCTTTCTGTGGGTGCGTCGGGAAATGCGGCTATACCGTCATTTTCAAGAGTTACCCCCTTGACTTCAATAAATCCCTTTTTGCCATTTTCGTCCTCTATGTAAAAATCGAAACGTGAATCACCGAATACAGTTTCGGGGCGGATAAGAGTTAATCTGCCCATTTTGGGGAGTTGGATTACACCATTTTCAAGAACCTCACGAACAACCTTATTAGGTGCCTGAGAATCCATATTTATAAGCAAATCTCCCTTTTCAACGGCAATAAGGTCATACATCAGCTTGCGGTTTCGGGGATTTTCAGAGAAATCTTCGAGATAAACAGTAGAATCGGGGAGAAGCAGTTCACGGCATCTTCCCGTATTTTTTACATGAACAGCAGTTTCAATGCCCTTAATTTTCACATTTGCAACAAATCTGTTGGGGCGTGAAAGGAATTTAGCAGGAACAATATTTTTATACATCATAAATAATCACCATATATATTATATACTAAATTTTATATAAAATCAAGCTCTAGGGAACCTCTAAAAACCTCCCTCACGGCAGACTTCCTATGACAAACATCATTTACTGCGTTGACAAACCTTGCAATACACAAAGTATTACTGCGGTTTGTCGCCTTGTAACTGATATTTGTCATATACGGAATTCTGCTCGTGTTCCGGTTTTTAGAGAACCCCTATATTAGTTATTCACGAATATAGTCAAATGACTATATAGAATGGTTATGTGAAAGTTTTGTGAAAGTTTGCCAATTTGATTGACAATATTTCGTCAATGTGCTATAATAAAAAAGCAAAATGGCAAGGGGTATGCCGTGCAGTAAAAGATTAAGGAGGATTATTTATGCTTCAATTAAAAGATGTAGTAAAAACCTATGGAAGCGGGGAAAACGTTGTAAAAGCTCTTAACGGAGTCAGCATTACATTCCGTGAAAATGAATTTGTGGCTATTTTAGGCCATTCAGGCTGTGGTAAAACCACAATGCTGAATATTATCGGTGGACTCGACCACTATACTTCCGGTGACCTTATAATCAACGGAGTATCTACAAAGCAGTATAAGGACAGGGATTGGGACGCATACAGAAATCATTCTATCGGATTTGTATTCCAGAGTTACAATCTCATTCCTCACCAGACAGTTCTCGCCAATGTTGAGCTTGCTCTCACTATTTCGGGAGTTTCAAAAGCTGAGCGAAAGAAACGTGCAAAAGAGGCACTTGAAAAAGTTGGACTTGGAAACCAGCTTCATAAAAAGCCAAATCAGATGTCAGGCGGTCAGATGCAGCGAGTTGCAATTGCCCGTGCGTTGATAAATAACCCCGATATTCTTCTTGCCGATGAGCCTACAGGAGCATTGGACAGCGAAACATCGGTACAGGTTATGGAGCTTCTGAAAGAAATTGCAAAAGATAAGCTTGTAATTATGGTAACTCATAACCCTGAGCTTGCCGAGGAATACGCTAACCGTATTGTAAAGGTTAAGGACGGTAAGATTATAGGTGACACAAATCCCTATAAGCCTAAGAAAAAGGATGAGAAAAAAGATGAAAAGAAAAAGCGTGTTTCAATGTCCTTTGGAACAGCCTTTTCCCTTTCACTCAATAACCTTATGACAAAAAAAGGAAGAACTTTCCTTACGGCATTTGCAGGTTCAATCGGTATTATCGGTATTGCTACAATTCTTTCACTTTCAACGGGTATCAATAATTATATTAACGATATTCAGGAGGAAACACTTTCTTCCTATCCGTTGCAGATTAACAGGGAAAATGCTGATACCGCAAGTATGCTGTCAGCTATGATTGACAATCAGAATGAATATAACAACAGAGTTTTTGAGGATGACAAACTCTATTCCAACACAATGGTTTATGATATGTTCAACTCAATGAACTCCGCTGCAAAGCAGATAAATAATATGAAGGATTTCAGAACATTCCTTGAAACAAGCGAGGAAATTAACGAAAAATCCACTGCTATTGCATATACCTATGACATTCCTATGAATATCTACACAGAAGAACCCGACGGCGGTATCTTAAAGGTAGATTTCATGGAACTGTACACCGATGCTTTTGATATGGGCAAAAGTGATATGGTTACAACTATGATGGGCAGCTCTATGGCTTCAGCTGAAATGTCAATGATGGGTATGAATGTTATGGAGGAACTGCTCCCCAACGAGGACGGAACAGGCGTAAATGACATTGTAAAAAATCAGTACGAGGTTGTTAAAGGTAACTGGCCTGAAAATTACAATGAAGTTGTGGTAGTTCTTACAAAGAATAATGAAATCCCAGATTTTATTCTCTATGCAATGGGACTTAAAGACCCCGACCAGTTCCAGTCACATATCAAGGCTGTTATGAACGAGGAAAAAATTGAGGATTACGGTCAGACAGAATGGACACTTGACGAGGTAATGAACAAGAAGTTCAAGATGATTCTTCCTTTTGAAAATTACCAGTATGACGCAAAAACAGGAAATGTTGCAAATATAGCTGAAACTGAAACAGGAATGGATTTACTTTTCACATCAGACGATATTGGTACAGAAATCAAAATCGTTGGTTTTATCCGTCCTAAGGAAGATGTGGATAATGCAATGATTAAAAGCTATATGGCATACACAGCAGAACTTACACAGCACGCTATAAAAAAGACAAACGAGTCTGAACTTGTAAAGGCACAGCTTGAAGATGAAGAAAATGACCTTATCACAGGCACAAAGTTTATGACAGACGACTATAAAGAGCCTACACTTGCTGAAAAAGCAGAGGAAGCAAAGGCATATATAAAAGCTGCCGATGAAAAGGGTAAGGCAGATGTATACCGTTTCATTATGTCACAGCCTGATGCAAAGCAGCTTGACGCACAGGTTGAATCAATGATGAAAGACTTTGACAGAGATGCTTTCATTGAGCAGATTAAGGCAACATATGCAGCTGAAATCGGCGTAAGCGGCGAGCAGGTTGAATCCTATGCAGCTTCAATGTCTGATGAAGATATGAAGAAATTTGCAGAGGAAGCAATGAGAACTCAGTTCACAGAGCAGTATGCCGCACAGGTACAGGCACAGCTTGCAGCTCTTACTGATAAGGATTTAGCAAAGGCATTGAATGCTGAAAAGCTTACAACAGAGAAATATGCCCTTATCTGTGACGAATTCACACCAGAAGAAATCTCTAAATACAGCCACGATGAAGTTATGAAACAGCTTGGTCAGGCTGACCTTGAAGATCCTTCAATTATCAGAATTTTTGCAGATACATTTGAGGATAAGGACGAAATTTCCGCATTAATCAAGGATTACAACGAGGGCAAGGAAGAAAAGGACGTAATTCACTATACAGACGTTGTAGCAATTCTTATGTCATCAATCACAAATATTATCAGCGGTATTGCATATCTCCTTATTGCATTCGTTGGAATTTCTCTTGTAGTATCTTCAATTATGATAGGAATTATCACATATATTTCAGTTCTTGAAAGAACAAGAGAAATCGGTATTCTCCGTGCAATCGGTGCATCAAAGCACGACGTATCAACTGTATTTAACGCTGAAACTCTCCTTGTGGGACTTACAGCAGGTCTGATTGGTATTGGAGCGACACTTCTCATAAATATTCCAATAAATCTTATAATTCACTCACTTACAAGCCTTGATACACTTAATGCAACACTTCCTCCTGTGGCTGCTGTAATTCTTGTAGGAATCAGTATGTTCCTCACATTTATTGCAGGTCTTATCCCATCAGGAGTTGCCGCAAGAAAAGATCCCGTTGAGGCTCTCAGAACAGAATAAACTGAAAAAGCTGATGTCAGAAATGGCATCAGCTTTTTTGAGTCTTGACAAATTTGAATTAAAGTAGTATAATAGAAAAATCATACAATCAAATTAATCCGTTTTCAGAGGAGGAATCAATTATGAACGCACTTATAATAAACTGTAGTCCCGTCAGAACAGGAGCAACGGCGGCAATTGTCAGTATAGTTTCAGACGAATTGTCAAAAAAGTATATAACGAAAACAATATGTATAGATGACTATAAATTCAGTTTTTGCAAAGGTTGTCGCAGCTGCCATTATACAGCAAAATGCGTCATAAATGACGATATATCCGAAATTATAAATGAATTTGAGTGGGCAGATATTATAGTATCAGTTTCCCCCTCATATTGGGCAGATATTCCGGGACAATTCAAAGCATTTATTGACAGATGTACACCTTGGTGCAATACACATGAACCTCATTCCACTATAAGCGGCGGCAAAAAGGGCTATTCCATTGCATTGCGTACTGGACCAAATATGAAAGAATGTGAAAGGATAATTCAAACTATTGAGCATTTTTACGGTCATATGGAAATTGAAAGCTGTGATAGACTTGGATTATGTTCTATAGAAAATAAAGAAAATGTTGAACCACGAAAAAGTGAAATAGCTGCATTTTGCAGCGGAATATAGGTATGCAAAAAGCTGATGTAAAAAAATAATTTGAATTTATAGAGGAGGTAAAAAATGTTTTTTAGTGTAAAATATCCCGAAATAATGGGGAGAGTCGAGAAAGAACTGAAAAAACAGGTTGAAGATATATGTTTGGATTTTGAAGCAATAAAAAAGGATGTAGATGCAGGCATAAGTTTTGAAATTGAATATTACGGAATAGTCAGTTTTGGACTTAATTATGGTTTAATGAGAGTAGTAGCAGAGCCGTTGTTTATTGATTACTCAGAAATATTCTGGATTTCTGGTGCTGAAAAGTCAAATGGCGATTATTGTGTTGTGATATATTTTTATGACGGACAGGAAGCAGTTATTACTGTCAGGGATAAGCAAGATATAAAGAGTATTTTCAAGTTAATAATAAAGTCTAATCCCGACACGCTTATCGGTTATAGCAAGAAAAATGAAAAGAAATATAAAGCTTATAAAAAAAGTCTTGGTATAGAAGATGAACAGTCTGATACTCCTACAGTACCGAAACCTGTGGCTAAACTTCCACGTGACAAAGTAAAATCTATGAGGAATAAATTTGAATATATTATTTCCTTATCGGAGAAATTGGCAGGCATTGACAAGTTTTGGTATTTTAAGACTAACGAACCTTTAAATAAAAAGGACATCAGAAAGTGGTGCAAAAGCAATGGTGTTTCTTTGCCTGAAAGCTTTGTAACGATTTTGACTCGTACAAACGGCTTTTGCGTTGATTATTCTTCGACTGTAGGTTATTTTTATATCAATAGATTCGATGTTGATTCCACTACAAAGTCACTGTATTCAAGAACAAAGGAAGAAATGCTGGCAAGGGAATATAAACATTACAAAAATTGCCACAGTTGTTTTGGTTGTCTGAATCATCAATGTCTGTATTATAATCCCTACACAGGAGAAATTTTTATTGAAAAGGAAAGATATAAATATACTTTAATAGAAGATTTTGAAAAAGAAATATTAGACAAGGTAATAAGTTATCTTGAAAAAAAGGTAATCCGCTTTGAACGCAAGGAAAGGCTTTTGGAGGAAAATAAAAAGAACAATCCTATGCTTGAAATGTATGAAAAATTGCTTGAATTAAGGGGCAATAGCGATAACATCAACACAGGATTTGACCTTTATGAGCCTTTAACGAAAGAGGAAATATCAGATTGGGAAAAGAAACATAATATACAGCTGCCTCAGGAGTATAAAGATTGGTTAGCTCTTTCAGACGGAGGAAGATTTGCTGACAAATGGATTTATAGTCTGGAAAATCTGCGTATAGAAAATCTGACTATTGATACTGACGAAGGAAAAGATTATATTATAATTGCAAGTCTTTCACTTTCCTCTGATTATCTTTTATTAGACCCTGAAACAAGCGAGTTAGTTGTGGTGACTGACGACGGAGATTTAGAAGAAGGCGATTTTGTATATGATATTTTTGAACAGGGATTTGAATATTTAGAATTGTTTGATTAAAGTATCATTGTTATGTATAAAAAAGCTGATGTCAAAAAATGGCATCAGCTTTTGCTCTATTCAAAAATATATTTTTCCGCTTCTTTAACAAGCTTCACATCAACAAGTGCATCAATGAGTGTACCATTTTCAGTATATTCCTCTGAAAAAATCTTACCCTCAATGCGAATTTTATTGATAAAAGCCGTAGCATCATAGGGGATAAGCAGATTCATACGTTTGGCAGTTTCTGGGAGATTGTTTACAACAGCGTCAAGGAGTTTATCAAATCCCTGCTTATTTCTTGCTGAAATAATTACAGTTTTATCGTCCTCAAAAACCGTATCAAGATTTAAAGCCGCATCTGCCTTATTCATTACATTTATTACAGGAATTCCCTCACAGCCTAATTCTGCAAGCAGTTCTCTTGTAACTGCCGCCTGCTGCTCATATTCAGGAGAGGACAAATCCTGCACATTGAGGATTATATCAGCCGCAGCCGCTTCTTCAAGGGTAGATTTAAATGCTTCTACAAGATTATGAGGAAGTCGGCGGATAAGCCCTACAGTATCAATAAGCATAACGCTTCTTCCGTCGGGCAGTTCAATTGAACGTGACACTATATCAAGAGTTGCGAAAAGCTTATTTTCAGCAAGAACTCCTGCATCTGTGAGAGCATTCATAAGAGTGGATTTACCCACATTTGTATATCCGACAATAGCGGCACACAAAACACCGTCTTTTTTACGTCTTGAACGTGAAAAATTACGGTGCTTTTTCAATTCTTCAAGTTCATCTTCAAGGTATGAAATTCTCTTGCGGATATGTCGCTTATCTGTTTCAAGCTTTGTTTCACCTGGTCCACGTGTACCAATTCCGCCGCCAAGACGGGAAAGGGCAGTACCAAGTCCGATAAGGCGAGGGAGGCGGTATTTCTGCTGTGCCAGTTCGACTTGAAGTTTACCCTCTTTAGTTCTTGCTCTCTGAGCAAAAATATCAAGAATAAGGGTAGTTCTGTCGATTACACGAATATCAAGGATTTCCTCGATATTTCGCACCTGAACACCTGTCAGCTCATGGTCGAAAATTACAAGTTCCGCTTCAAGCTGGGGGAGTTGTTCACGGAGTTCCTCAAGCCGTCCCGAACCCATACAGGTTGCGGAATCATAGGAACTTTTCTTCTGTATCATTTCTCCAACAACTTCAGCATTTGCAGACCGTGCAAGTTCACCAAGTTCAGCAATTGAAATTTCAGCATCAAATTCTCCTGTATCAACACACACAAGAACGGCTTTTACGGGAGCGTCATCAATTTTATTCTCGTACAAAAATTTCACTCACCTTTCAGCCTGCAAGAAATTCTTTGCCTGTGGGGTCATATCCATAAACATTAGTAACCACTTCACCCTCAGCTGTTTTGAATGTTTCAGTCTTTTTCACAGGTTTCAGATTACCGTCAATCCATTGATAATCCACATAACACTCGGTATAGTCGTCACTTTTGTCCTCTTGTAAAGTACCCTCATCAGTAACTTTCATAATTCGCCCAATGTTATTGAGTACCTTATTTTCCTCAAAATCACGTTTTTCAGGATTGTAGCAGTAATAAGTTCCGTAATCGGCAGGGGACTCAAAGGGAACGAAAATATCCTCGTATCCATCAAAATTGAAATCAGTAACAGAAAAATTTTCAGGTGAGGGAGTATAATAAAACTCCAGAACCTTGACAAGAGTATCACCGTGATATAGTTCGACTTTCGGACCATTGAGAGCATATCGCAGCTTACCAAGCTTTGAAACTTCATTTGCTTTATCAAGATTATCAGCAGAAATCTGAGGATATGTTGTATCCGTATAAACGGTAAAATTTTCATCGGTAACATAATCTGCCGTATTTTTCTTTGAATTACAGGAAACAGCAGATAAGGCGGCAAAAATCACAGCCGCAGCCGAAATAATATATCTTTTCATTATTCTTCAATTGCTCCATTTGCAAGTGCAGAAATTTCATCGGGAGTAAACACATAATTTTTACCGCAGAAATGGCAGGAAACCGTAGTATCTTCGCCCTCTGCCGCAATATTGCTGAGTTCCTCTTTACCGATACTGAGAAGAATTTCTTCTGTACGTTTACGGCTGCAATCACACTTATACTCGGGAGAAGCAGTATCAAGCTCATTTGGTTCAAGTCCTGCAAGAAGCATATTTGCAATTTCCTCAGGAGTTTTTCCCTGGTCAAGGAGAGCTGAAATCGGCGGAATATTGGCAATATTCTTTTCGATTGCACAAATACATTCCTCACTTGCAAAGGGGAGAAGCTGAATAAGGTATCCGCCTGCCGCTTTTACTGAAAGGTCAGTATCCACAAGAACACCAAGAGCACATACAGTAGGGATTTGTTCACTTGTTGCGTAATAATTGGCAATATCCTCTGCAACTTCACCAGAAACAAGAGGAATAACGCCAACATAAGGCTCACGGAGTCCGAGGTCCTTTACAACAGAAAGTGTACCATTTCTTCCTATGGCACCTGCAACATCAAGCTTCCCCACGCTGTTGAGGGGAATTTCCACTATAGGATTAGTAACGCAGCTTTTTACATTACCGTAACAATCTGCAACAGCCATAAGCTGACCTGCAGGGCCGTCGGCATCAATACGGAGAGTAATGCTGTTTTCTTCTCCTTTCAGCATATAACCCATAAGGGAAGCAGCTATGGTCAATCTGCCAAGTCCGGCAGTAACAACTGCGGAGGATTGGTGAATCTGCTCTATTTGTGAAACAATATCCTTAGCATCAAGAACTGCGGCAAAAGCAGAACCGTCAGCAGAAATTGCTCTGTATAAATTACTCATAAAATGTTCCTTTCAAAGAATTTGCCCGCTGTTCACGCAGCGAGCCGCATAAACGATACGCTGGGAATTGCAGGCAGGAGGGGAGAAAGAATCGTCCCCGAATTTTGCAAGCAGTTCAAATCCACATTCACGCAAAAGTTCTTCAATACTTTCTTCGCTGTAGGCTTTTTCGGAAAAACTGTCAGAAGTTCTCGAATATAAGCCGTTTTCTTCAAGTTCGAAAAACTCCAAATTCATTTTTACCTCATCGGTATCCTCAACAAGAGTATTTTCCCAAACGCAGAAAACATTATCGGTTTCATAGGTGAATGTGTTATTTGCAAGTATATTTCTGTGCTTATAAAGTGTATTTATATCGAAAATAAAAAGTCCCTGCGGCTCTGAAAACAGAGCCACATTTTTAAAGACTTTTTTAACATCTGCAAGACTGTTAAGATGATTTATACTGTCAAGAGCACAAATGGTAATATCCATAGAGCCGTATAAATCAAGTTTTCTCATATCCTGACACAGATACTGAATATTAAGTCCGCTGTCAAATTTCTTATCAAGAGCAATACCAAGCATTTCGTCAGAATAGTCAACGCCAATTACATCATAGCCGATTTTAGCCATTTCCTCGGAAATACTGCCTGTTCCGCAAGCGAGATCAAGGAGAATAGTGCCTTCGGTATTTTTATAGCGTTTTATAATTTCGTGAAAATATCCAGCCCTTTTCTTATAGTCAATATTTGCGGTAAGACTATCGTAATATCGGGCAAAAGTACTGTAACCCGTCATCATGCCCAAGTCACATCTTCTCTGCTGATAACTTCACCATTTTCATCAAGAGTTACTTTTTCACGCTTATCAGGAGTTTCAACATTGTCGATGTATTTCCAGTATTTGATATAAACCTGGTTGGATTCGGTATCAATGTACTGTTCCTTTTTAGCGATTTTACGCAGTTCCCAGTCATTTATCTCCTCATTCAGGATCCATTGTCTTGTAGTTTGTTCATACTCGTTTTCACTCTTATAAACTACAGATACAATAGTGCGGTCCACCTGAGATGAAGTATTATATGTTGTAACATATTCAAGGAGAGGCCATTCTTCAAATTGCAATGTATTTGGATTATAATGAACGAATTTACCATATACATTGAATTCATCTTCTGAAAGTGGGATGAAAAGGTCATAATTGCCGTCAAAATCTGCATCTATAATATTAATGCTGTATTTAGGGTCAGTTTTGCCATCCTTTGCAGCATTCAGCATAAAGGAGGTGTCAATGTAACTCACATTTGGCACAGTGTTGCCCTTAACCGTAACATTTACACCGTTTTCTGTAATTTCACAGCTAACATCATCTCTTGTTACTTTTATAGAATTCTGATTATCAACAGTAGTTGAAGTTACTCCTGAGGTTGTAGATACAGTTGAACCTGTGATAGTAGTTGTTTCGGTACCTGTTCCTGTAGCAGTACCGCTGCCGGTTACGGTTCCTGTACCAGTACCCGTTCCTGTACCTGTACCAGTACTTGTACCCGTTCCTGTACCTGTTCCTGTAGTAGTAGATTTTGCTGTAGTTTTACTGTTTGACGGAATACGGACAGTAGTTCTGTTTGTTGCAAGTGTTTTCTTGGTGATATTAGTTCTCTTTACAAGGCTGACTGCACCTGACTTTGTAGTTGTAGTAACACTATCAGATGCGGAAGCAGTAGTTTCTGTAGGGTCAGATGCAGCAGTTGTACGTGGTACAAGCTCAATTTCTTCACCATTTTCATCTGTAGTCTGTTCTACTTCAACGGGAGTTATCTGGCTGTCTATATCAATGGAATCAACAGGACCGCAGCCTGAAAGCACAGCGACACACAGTAATAAGAGAATTGCCTTTTTCTTCATAATTACACCTCTCTGAATTTTGTCAGCAAAGCTCCGTCAGACAGAGCATATCAAAAATTTTGTTTATAAAAATGTTATGCAAAGTTAAAAACAGCGACTTTGGCAGTACTTTCCGAAATGTTCGAAATATCCAAAGATAAGCGTTTGCCGCAGCCGCCGTATTAAGGGCATCTCTAAAAACCTCTTTTGAGAAAAAACAGCTATGCACGACATCTGCTTCGTCAACCTCCCTTGGAGTGCGACAGCACGCCTGTGGAAGGTTTCCTTGCAGCTGTCATACCTATCTGTTTTTTCTTTAATCAAACGAGTTTTTAGAGATGCCCTTAAGTCTTATCTAAGAATTACAGAGATAAAACAATTATTTATTTTCCTTTAATTTGCAGCACTTCTTGTACTTTTTGCCGCTGCCGCAAGGACATGGGTCATTATCGCCAACATTGTTAGACTTAGCCTGCTCAGAGAAGCTTCCATCGCCTGCACCTGCATTAGGAGCGTCAATTTCAGCAACCTGCTCTCTCTTAGGAGGCTCATTTCTCTGGAGTCTAATTGTAAGCAATGCACGGACTGTATCCTCACGAATTGATTCAACCATAGCATCGAACATCTCGAAACCTTCGTATCTGTACTCGATAACAGGGTTCTTCTGACCATAGGAACGAAGACCGATACCTCTCTTAAGCTCTTCCATATCGTCAATGTGAGCCATCCACTTTGTATCAACAACTTTAAGGAGGATAGCACGCTCAACTTCACGGAGAACATCGCTGCCGTATTCTTCTTCCTTAGCCTGATAGATTTCGCCGCACTTTTCGTTGAGAGCGTTAGTAACATCTTCTCTTGAAACATTGCGGAGTTCATCGTTAGTAAAGATAAGATCCTCATCGTCAATGAGCCAGCCGAGGAAGTATTCTTTAAGACCTACCATATTCCATGTATCACGCTCGTCCTGATCGGAGAGGTATACATTAACAGTAGAAGTAATGAGATCCTCCATCATCTTGAGAATATCCTTATGGAGATCCTCACCGTCAAGAACCTGTGAACGCTGCTTGTAAATAATCTCACGCTGAGTATTCATAACGTCGTCGTAGTTAAGAACGTTCTTACGGATTGAGAAGTTACGTCCCTCAACCTTCTTCTGTGAGGATTCGATAATCTTTGTAAGTGACTTACTCTCGATAGGCATTGTTTCTTCAACATTGAATACCTTGAGCATATTTTCAAGTCTGTCGCCAGCGAAGATACGCATAAGGTCATCTTCAACTGAGAGGAAGAAGCAGCTTTCGCCCTCATCGCCCTGACGGCCTGAACGTCCACGGAGCTGATTGTCGATACGTCTTGACTCATGTCTTTCTGTACCGAGAATGAACAGACCGCCGACCTCACGAACCTTTGCAGCCTTTTCCTTTACCTCAGCATTGAACTTATTGTAAAGTTCCTGATAAAGCTCTCTTGCCTTGATGATTTCCTGATTGTCTGTATCAGCAAAACCGATAGCCTCGGAAATGATTTCTTCGGGAATTTCACGTTTTCTAAGCTCTGCACGAGCGAGGAATTCAGCGTTACCGCCGAGCATAATATCAGTACCACGACCAGCCATATTTGTGGCAATTGTAACAGCACCGTATTTACCTGCCTGTGCAACGATTTCAGCTTCCTTTGCGTGATGTTTAGCATTGAGGACTTCGTGCTTAATGCCCTTACGCTTCAGCATAGCGGAGAGAAGTTCTGATTTTTCGATAGAAACAGTACCAACGAGGATAGGCTGTCCCTTTTCGTTACACTCGATAATTTTCTCGATAATAGCAGCATACTTGCCTTTTTCGGAAGTATAAACCTGATCGTTATGGTCAATACGGATAACAGGCTTATTTGTGGGGATAGCAATAACGTCAAGCTTGTAGATTTCCTTGAACTCGTCCTCCTCAGTCATAGCAGTACCTGTCATACCTGAAAGCTTTGTATAAAGACGGAAGAGATTCTGGAAAGTGATAGTAGCAAGAGTTTTTGACTCACTCTTGATTTTAACGCCTTCCTTAGCCTCGATAGCCTGATGCAGACCGTCATTGAAACGACGTCCGAGCATAAGACGGCCTGTGAATTCGTCAACGATGATAATTTCGCCGTCCTGAACAACGTAGTCAATTTCGTTCTTCATAATACCATTAGCTCTGATAGCCTGATTGATATGGTGAAGAAGTGTCATATTGTCGGGATCCATAAGGTTGTCAACACGGAATGCACGTTCTGCCTTCTTAACACCCTTCTGAGTGATAGTAGCAGTTTTAGCCTTTTCATCAATGATGTAATCAGCTGTTTCATTTATAGTATCCTGATCCTGCTTGTCATCAATTTCGATAACAGTTGCAGAAGTAAGAGTTTTAGCGAATTTATCAGCAATAGTGTACATTTCAGTTGACTTTTCGCCTCTGCCTGAAATAATAAGGGGAGTACGAGCCTCATCAATGAGGATAGAGTCAACCTCGTCCACGATAGCGAAGTTAGGCTCACGCTGAACACGCTGTTCCTTACGTGTAACCATGTTATCACGGAGGTAGTCAAAACCGATTTCGTTATTTGTACCGTAAGTTACATCACAATTGTAAGCGTCACGACGCTCATCATTGTTAAGACCGTGAAGAATACAACCTACAGTAAGACCGAGCCAGCGGAGAACTTTACCCATTTCCTCTGACTGAGTTTTAGCAAGGTAATCGTTAACTGTAACGATATGTACGCCCTTTCCTGAAAGACCGTTGAGATAAGCGGCAACGCAGGCAACGAGAGTTTTACCTTCACCTGTTTTCATTTCAGCAATACGTCCCTGGTGGAGAACGATAGCACCGATAATCTGTACAGGATAAGGCTTCTTTTCGAGAACACGCCAAGCAGCCTCACGGACTGTAGCAAGTGCCTCTGGAAGAATATCATCAAGAGTTTCTCCGGATTCAAGTCTATCTCTGAATTCAGGAGTTTTAGCCTTTAACTCAGCATCAGAAAGGTTTGAATATTCCTCTTCAAGTGAAAGGACTTTATTCTTTATTGGATCAATACGCTTTAATTCCTTATTGGAATAAGCATTTGGACCGAAAATGTTTTTTAAGAAGTTCATTTGTCAGTTTACCGCCTTTTTTATAGTATAGTTATACATACTATATATTGTACAACATTTTTTTTAATTTGTCAATACCTGAAACAAGGAAAATATTGATATTTCATAAAAAATGAAAATCTTTACCATAAATTAGCACACATATAATGTATATTAAAATCATTTCAGGTACGGATTGACAAGAGGAGAAATTTATAGTATAATAAAAATATAGTTTTGGAAATGCGGAAAGAATTCCGCCACATTGAAATTTTGGAGGATAATTAATTATGAACATTGCTGTTGCTCAATCAGGAGGCCCCACCTGTGCTATCAATGCGTCATTGGTAGGCGTATTCAAGGAAGCTCTCAAAGAACCGCAGATTGACGCTATTTTCGGCTCAGTCAACGGTATCGAGGGAATAATCCACAATCATCTTGTTGACCTTAAAACCCTTATACTTACAAATGACGACATTGAGCTGCTTCGTCAGACTCCCTCAACAGTTCTTGGTTCATGCAGATACAAGCTGCCTGATTACAGTGAAGATGACAGCGTATACAAGAAAATTCTCGCAACTCTTGAACAGCGTCAGATTGGTGCGTTTTTCTACATTGGCGGAAACGATTCAATGGATACTGTAAATAAGCTTTCAGAATATTTCCGACAGGAGGGCATTGATATAAAGGTTATCGGTATTCCTAAGACTATCGACAATGACCTTTGTATAACTGACCATACTCCGGGATTTGGCTCTGCTGCAAAGTATGTTGCAGCTACAATGCGTGAAATCGTCCGTGACAGTTCTGTTTACAGTATTCCCTCTGTCACAATTGTTGAAGTTATGGGCAGACATGCAGGCTGGCTTACAGCTTCAAGTGCAGTTCTTCACGCTCTTGGCGAAACTGCACCACATCTCATTTACGTTCCCGAGAGAAGTTTTTCACTTGAAGCTTTTCTGAGAGATGTCCGTCAGGAAATGGCTAAGCATAAAGCTGTAATTGTAGCAGTTTCCGAGGGAATTGAAGTTCCCGACGGCGTTCAGTCAGGTGTGGTTGATAATTTTGGTCACAAATATCTTTCGGGTATCGGCAAGTACCTTGAAGAATCGGTGCGTAAGGAAATCGGCTGCAAGGTTCGTTCAATTGAGCTTAATGTTATGCAGAGATGTTCTTCACACTTATGCTCCAAGACCGATATTGACGAGGCTGAGGCAATCGGCTCAGAGGGTGTAAAATGTGCATTGTCAGGTGAAACAGGCAAGGTTATGGTTTTTCGCCGTGTAAATGAGATGCCATATACAATTGTAATTGAAACTACAAGTGCGGCAAATATTGCCAATAACGAGAAGTTCCTCCCCGATGATTTTATCACACCGTCGGGCAATAATATAAGTGATAATGCTCTTGGTTATTTCCTGCCGCTCATTCAGGGTGAGCTTAATACAATTATGGAACAGGGAGTGCCAAAGCATTTTGCGATACAGGAGTCAGTTCTGAAATAATCGCTCCTTTAGGAAAGGATGGTATGAATTGCAGGAAATAGAGTTTGAAATTCTTGATTTCATAAGAAACAATGTAAAAAACGGTTTTTTTGACGCTGTTATGCCAATGGTGACAGCCTGCGGAAATATGGGTATAATCTGGGTTGCAGTCGCCCTTGTTATATCCACAAAGGCGAAATACCGCAAGTGCAGTATTACCATGCTTATCGGGTTGATTGTAGGTGTGCTTGTGGGGAATCTCATTGTAAAAAATGCAATACAGCGTGACAGACCATGCTGGATTATTGAAGTTCAGGATTTACTTATTGCAAATCCACAGGATTTTTCATTTCCCTCAGGACATACTTTATCCAGCTTTTGTGCAGCATCCATTCTTTTCCATTATGACAAGAGATTGGGAATTCCGTCATTCGGTGTTGCAATTCTGATTGCTTTTTCGAGGCTTTACCTATATGTTCATTTTCCTACCGATATTATAGGCGGTGCGATTTTGGGAATGATTGTAGCGGGATTCACAATAAAGACTACTGAAAAATACATCTTTAAA
The DNA here is from genome assembly GCA_017437285.1 of Ruminococcus sp. Lineage (GTDB taxonomy): Bacteria > Bacillota > Clostridia > Oscillospirales > Ruminococcaceae > Ruminococcus. Next base: position 28,777 of record JAFSBM010000097.1, read on the forward strand.
GGGAAAAACGCCTTGGCGGAAGAATAGTATATAATCAAAAGCAGCTCTATATGGGCTGCTTTTAATTACATATTATTTCTATATAAGATTTTTTTAATAATGTCATTATTTTACCATTTTTGTCATTAAAATAATATACATATCCGCACAATTATTGTAGAATAAAAGTATTAAGATTGATGAATTACTGCACTGATTCAGAAATCTGAAAATCGAAAAATAAAAAATGAGAGGAAAGATTTATCATGAAGAAGAACAATTTTAAGCGTTGTTTAGCTGCTCTTGCATCTGTAGTTATTATGGGTTCTGCTATGCCCGTTGTAACAGCTGCTCCTATTTTTGCTGCTGACAATATCATCAGAAATCCAGGTATGGATGAAGGCACAAAGAACTGGGGCGTTTACAAGGAAAGCGGCGGTGCTTATACACTTACTGAGGAAGACGGTTTACTTGCACTTACCGTTGAGAACCGTGGTAAGGTAAGCTACGCTGTACAGCTTAACCAGCCTACAATCAAGATTTATAAGGGCGGTGTTTACCGTTTCAGCTTTGATGCTAAATCAACTGTTGACCGTTATATTGAAGGTATGATCCAGATGGACGGCGGCGATTACCGTTCATATGTATGGATGGGATGCGAGCTTACATCTGAAATGCAGACTTTTGAAAAAGAGTTTGTAATGGAAGAAGAAACAGACATTATGTCCAAGCTCTGCTTCAACTGCGGTGTTGAAAAGCAGGATCCTGAGGATCTTCCTGAGCATACAGTTTATTTTGATAATGTAATTCTTGAACTTATTGACGACAGCAACGTAAACTATGAAGATACAGCTGTTTACGAGTGTCCTATCAATATCAATCAGGTAGGTTACAGACCTGACGCTAAGAAAACAGCTGTATTCAGAGGAACAGAGGGCGGCAGCTTCTCAGTTGTTGATGCAGCTACAGATAAGGAAGTTTTCACAGGCGAAATGACAGGACCTATCGAGAATGAGTCTGCTGATGAAACAAACTATATCGGTGATTTCTCAGCACTTACAACTCCCGGTAAGTATGTAATCAAGGCTGAAGGTCTTGACGATTCCTATGCTTTTGAAATTAAAGAAGATGTTTATGATTCACTTCTTGACGATACAGTAAGAATGCTTTATCTCCAGAGATGTGGAACTGAGGTTGTAGACGATGCATTCGGTCACGTTGCTTGTCACAACACAGAGGCTACAATCTATGGTACAAGCGATAAGATTGACGTTACAGGCGGTTGGCACGATGCAGGTGACTACGGAAGATATATCGTAGCTGCTGCTAAGGCTGTTGCTGACGTTCTTTACGCATATCAGGCAGATCCTGACGCATACAGCGATAACATCGGTATTCCTGAAAGCGGAAACGGTACACCCGATGTACTTGATGAAGTTCGCTATGAGCTTGAGTGGATGCTCAAGATGCAGGATTCAGCTGACGGCGGTGTATACCACAAGGTAACTTGTGATACATTCCCTGGATATGTAATGCCTGAAAAGGAAACAAAGCCCCTTATCGTAATGCCTAAGTCAACTACTGCAACAGCAGACTTTGCAGCTTCAATGGCTATGGCTTATGAGTTTTATAAGGATGTAGATTCTGCATTTGCTGACAAGTGCCTTGCTGCTGCTAAGAAGGCTTATGATTGGGCAAAAGCAAATCCCGAAGTAACATATAAGAACCCTGCTGACGTTGTAACAGGTGAATACGGCGATAGAAATCCTCAGGATGAACTTTACTGGGCTGCTGCACAGATGTACCGTGCAACAGGCGAGGAGAGCTATCTTGCAGACGCTGATGCTGTTTCAGCAAAGCTTAAAAAGGGACTTGACTGGTCTACAGTAGGCGATTACGGTAATATCGCACTTCTCACAATGAACGGCATTGACAAGGAGTCAACTGCATACCTCAACGCTAAGAGCATTATCGTATCACAGGCTGATGACCTTGCAGAGGTTGCTGCTGAGCAGGCATACGGTGTTGCTACTGACTCTTATCACTGGGGAAGCAATATGACAATTGCTAACTATGGTATTATACTTGCACAGGCATACGATATCACAGGTGATGATAAGTATGTTGCAGCTGCACAGGATCAGCTCAACTACCTCCTCGGAACAAACCCACTTGGTACTTGCTTTGTAACAGGCTATGGTACAGCAACTCCTGTTGCTCCTCACCACAGACCTTCAATGGCTGTTGGCGAGTGCATGAAGGGTATGCTCGTTGGCGGTGTTAACCAGAATCTTGAAGATAACGCTGCACTTGCTTTCTGTATTGATTCACCTCCTGCAAAGTGCTGGGTTGATAATGCTGAGAGCTATTCTACAAACGAAATCACAATTTACTGGAACTCACCTCTCACATATCTCCTTTCCATGACAGAAACAGCTGATAATGGTGAGGTTGTTCCTCCAACAACAGAGCCACCCACAACAGAGCCTCCAACAACTACACCTCCTACAACTCCTACAGTTGAGCCTACACTTTATGGTGATGCTAATAATGACGGTGTTGTAACTATCGCTGATGCTGCTGCTGTATTACAGCACCTCGGCAATAACGATAAGTATGCACTTTCTGAGCAGGGTGTAGCAAATGCTGATGTTGACGGTCAGGAAGGCTTAACAGCTTCTGATGCTATTGACATTCAGAAATTTGATGCAAAGCTTATTGATAAGTTTGCAGTAATGTCCTAATCTGAACACTTGCTAACTACTTCTATACCTCTAAAGTTAAGTGTTGAGTATTGATATATTGAAAGTATAATGTAATGTATTGCTGCCGTGCATTTTATATGCACGGCATTTTTTCTGACAAAAAAAGCAGCGGTCACCGTAATGATGACCGCTAAATTATTTTTATTCAATAAGACCGATGCCCCAGATTGTAAAGCTGCCGCTGCCTGAAATTGAAACATCAAGTTCGCCTGATGCGTCCTGATAGTAGCCCAGTTCAGCATCTGGACCGCCCCAGCAATACTGCTTATTACCGCTGATTTTTGTAGTTTTTCCGTTAACCGTAACATCAATGCTGCCCATTCCTGAGCTGTTAGCCTTGAATACAACGATGAATCCCTTGCCGTTAGCCTTGAATTTCATAGGACTGCTGCCGTTGAGAGTGTAGGAGTAGGGGAGCATATTACCGCCATATCCGCTGCCTGCCGTCCAAGAACCTGCATTGAAACCAGTGAGTGTCTTAGGGTCAACATTCTTGCAATTCTGATATTCAGTGCCGTATACGGTAGTTGAGGGAACTGTGTATGAATCGGAACGATTTTCAGTTTTCATAGCCTTACGGAAGAAGTATCCAAGACAATCCGCAATAAGCTGACCGCCCTTGTCGTGGGGGTGATATTCGTCAGAGAAGTAATCGCCTGTGGAGAGGAAACCGCTGTTGAATGCCTTCGTGAGGGCATTATCCATGCTGATAATCGGGATATCAAAGTTTTCACCAACAGGAATCATCTGCTTCTGACTGGAGAAACCGCCCTTTGCTCTGTTGATTAATATAACGACAGCAGGCTCATTTGGCAAATCAAGGAATTTCTTAATAGCACTTTCAAAGCATTTCTTATACATTATATCCTCGTGGTCATTTACAGAGAATTCCAGAAATACAATGTCGGGATTTTTCTCGACAATATTGCTTTCACTTCGAACAAGACCAACAACAGATGAAGTTCCTGAAAGACCTGCATTAACCTCAGTAAATCCGCCTGCTGCAAAGGTTGATTTTACATAGTTTGAGAATGGAGTTGTGTATTTCTTACCCTCGGTAATTGAACCGCCGAGATAAGCGATTGTGAGTTTTTCGCCATTTTCAGCCGCTTCAAGCTTCTTTGCAAGGCGGTATGTGTTGCCCATACTGTAAATTGAATTTTCATAGAAATCAATCCATTGCTGTGAAGCAGTTTCGGAATAATCATCCCATTTATTATCAGGCTTAGGAGGCTCAACAAATGTAAATTCGCTGATTTTTCCAAGGAGGAATTGTTCAAGCTGAACAGCGTCTGCAATTTCAATTGTGCCATTCTTATCAACATCAGCCGCCTGCTGATAATACTTATTTTCAATACCGGTAGTTACAGCCTTACGCATTAAAATCATATCGAAAACGTCAATTCTTCCGCTGCAATCCACATCACCGGGAGATACAACAATAGGCTTTGCACCCTCGATTTTTGTATCAGCAGGAGCAATAACTGCTTCGTCAATGTAAAAGCTGATTTCGGAATCAATTGTTTCGACATACATAATTAAATCGCTTGCCCCGACAGGGATAGTATATGAAGTATTTGCAAGCTGTACCCATTGACCTGCTGAAACCTTAGCAGAAGCAATTTCATCGTAAGCAGTTGTTCCGGCGGAGTCAGTATACTGCAATGTAAGCTTGAATTCCTCGGTTTTAGCGCCTGTTTCATACATCGCATTAACGCTGAAACTGTAGCTTTCTCCTGTTTTGAATGTAGTGGAATCAAGCTCCTTAGATGCACCGTTCCATGATGCTGTTCTGCCGCTGCAATAAAGGGATGATCTGCCCTCGTATGATGCAAGCAGATTTTTCTCAACAGCCGCACCGCCACGTCCTGTCCAATTGCCCGTGTCGGACTCGAAGTTGTCATAGACGTAGTAGGAATCAGTAGATTCCGCAGCTGAGGAGGGGAGTGAAGCTGCTGATGACGCTAACATTGACGCAGTCAACAGCGTAACTCCCAATAGTGATTTTTTTCCTTTTGACATAAATATACCTCCCTATTAACTTTTTTTACGTGCTTAAATTAAATATAAAATATTTAATATCAATTGTGTAGTAAATAACATAAAATATATCTTAAAAATAATTAAAGAATAGTTTATCTACATTAAATATACAATATTTTTCATGTTTTGTAAATATACTAATTGCAAAACAGCAATAATTGATAATACTACCGCAATTTTCGATAGGTTACGAAGATTTGATATTATATTCGACTTAAAATATTGCAGTTTAAGTATTGAAATTTAATTATAGAAGTTTCATATATTCTCTCATACCAAACGCATGAGTGAAAAAACGGTAACAAAAAGGTTTACAAAAGGAAAAGGAAGTGGTAAAATAGAATAAAAAAGGAAAAAGGAGCAAAAAGAATGGAAGAATTTATAAAATGGCTGGAATGCATAGAAGATAA
>JAFSBM010000098.1 GCA_017437285.1 Ruminococcus sp.
GCTGATAACAAGAACGGCTTTGCAGTGCTAACTGATGCTACAAAGGACTACGAAATTTTGGAAGACTCAGAAGACCAGACTATTGCTATGGGACTTGTTAGAGGTACAAGACTTCGTATTGCTTGCGATAACAGACTATGGATGGAATATCCTGGTGATGAAAGCTCACAGTCACTTCGTGAATTTACATACCGCTATGCGTTTATGCCACATACAGATAAGTGGGAAAAGGCTAAACTATATGATGAAGCTTTAGCATTTAATGCACCGCTTAAGGTTTGCCAGTTTGGTAAGCAAGAGGGTATATTCGACCTTGAAAATAGCTTTGTAGCTATTGAGGGTGATAACCTAATCCTAAGCTCTGTAACAAAGTCTGACAACGACACAGTTCTAATTCGTGTGTATAACCCAACTGAAAAGGAAATCAAAGGTAAAATCAGCCTTGGCTTTGATGCTAAATCCGCTCGAAGCATCCGCTTAGACGGACAGGTAAGAGAAGACCTTGAAGTTAAGAACAATACAATTTCAGTTAAGGTAGGCAAGGGCAAGATTTACACAGTTGAGGTACTATAAAAGGACTTGCTGTATTTCTTGCATCCTCTGCATCTGATACGAAGAATAGCAACATTCTATATGTCGACGAAAGTTAAAAAAAGATCTAAATCTAGCTAACGGTAAATTATACACATAAAAAGTTTCTTGCTTATTTTTAAATATACTATTTTAACATTTAATGTTTAGTATTTCCTTATAAATTTAATAATAAAACCTTAATAACATCTTTTGTATATCCTATGAAAAATCAGGCACAAGATAACTTCCTTCTTGATGAGTAATATCATTACAGGATACCCCGTGTCGAGTGCCAAATTACATTTTTATGGCTTTTAAGCCCCTACTTTCTCCTTTGTGTATATAAAATATGTATAATAGGATAAGTATAAATGGGAGTTTTAAGGTTTTATTATACAACAGGCAGATTGGGTGTTGATACAATGCCCAATTCGCCTGCCGAACTAAGAATTCAAAATTGAATTAAAAATATAAAGAAAGAAAGGGATAAAAAAATGAAAAGAAAAATTATTACTCTAGTACTAGCAATGGCAGCGGCATCACTAATCAGCACAACTGCAATGGCAGCTGATGAAACAATCAGCGGATTTTATGACATCGGAACTGCAACAGATGTTGTAATTACTCCATATAATGGAGACACACAGGTAACAGTAGCAGAAAAGAACATTGACGAAGACGATGCAATGGAACAGGTTTATGTGGACTCAAAGAAGCTTGAAGTAGTATATGACGGAGCAACTCAGAGCAAATATTACAGCATTATCTTGGTTGATGGAACAGGCCTTCCAACAAAGGATTCTACAATTTACTACATAGATCAGGAGACAGCAAATTCATCCAGCGTTGCGTTCAATGTAAGTCCTAAATTGCCTACAGAAACAACAGATATGACACTTTATATGTCAAGTGATGTAGCAGGATTTGAACTGGTTAGCATTCCTATGAGTTATGCTGTAAATGTTGTTATTGAAGAAGAACCAAGCTATAAACTAGGTGACGCAAATGGCGATGATGAGGTAGACGTTAAGGACGTTATTGCAATCAGAAGACACATCACAGGTGGTTATAGCGTTACAATTAACGAAGCTGCATCAAATGTGAATGGTGAC
>JAFSBM010000099.1 GCA_017437285.1 Ruminococcus sp.
ACCATTTTCATATGGCAGATATTGTCTAAGATATTCCAGATGATATTCTGCCCATACCTCTCTATCTTCCCAATCTTCTACTCTTGATAATGTTGAACAGAATACAATCAGCACTACTTCCTGCACTGTATATCGTATCTTACTTTGCTGCCTGTTATCTTCTATGCATTCCAGCCATTTGATAAATTCTTCCATTCTTTTTGCTCCTTTTTCCTTTTTTATTCTATTTTACCACTTCCTTTTCCTTTTGTAAACCTTTTTGTTACCGTTTTTTTACTCATGCGTTTGGTATGCAATGAGAAACTGCGATTTCACATACTTTTCGTCGTAGAATCTGCTGCATAATAACTATGCCGAATTGCCATGTGATACACTTTAGCCGAGGTTTTCAAACATATCTGATCTGCTTTTTTCGAGATAAAAAGACCATATCATTTCACATTCGACAGCGTTCGCTTGATAAAAACGGATATTGCGTTTTTATTCTTGACTTTATGTTTTGAGTATGGTATAATTAAAGAAATAAAAACGCAATCTGCGTAAATAAGGAGATGTTTGTTCGTGAAATTATTGAAAATTTCTGTTTCTGGTCTGCCATTATTCCACAATGAATGTGAAATTGATTTTTTAGCTCTTCAGAGAGTAACAGCTGAAAATGCAGAAAGAATGGGGCTCTTATTTTCAAACAGCACACAAAATTTTTATCAGAATAATGTCGTTTCCTTCATTGGTATTAACGCATCAGGCAAAACTACTATTCTTAAATTAATTACGTTTGTTTGCAGAATGCTTAATAATGAAGCTCTTAACAGTATTTCTTGTGCAGAGATCTTGGATAGTCTTTCTGATGGACAGAACGCTGTATTCACAACATACTTCTATGCTGAACACGGAACTGTCAACCAATTACAAACGGTCGTTTCCAGAAAAGCGGGAAAGCTTTTTATAGCAGAAGAACAACTTAAAACCAAATCAAGCTCTAAAGTCAAAAGTAAAGCAGATGTATTCGATTTTGAAGATTGTCCAATTGCCATTACACGGAATAAGGATGAAATATTTTTGCTTGATGATGTAAGCATCTGTGTGGCATTCAATAAGAAGAATCAGGAACAGCTTATTATTACAGATATGCTCCAACAGACAAACACTAATGAATTAAGCATTTATGAGAATTGTCCCCCTGAGCTTATTGCTTTTTTTGATCCGAGCGTAGAATACCTGCATATTGAAAAGAAAGGCAAAGACAGCGATATTCGATTAAAGTTTAAAGATGAAGAAGAAATTATCCTTCATCAGACATTTGAATTAAATCGCTATTTGTCTTCCGGAACCGTCAAGGGAATCAATATCTTTTTCAATGCTTTGAAACTATTTGAAACCGGCGGATACCTCATCATCGATGAGCTTGAAAACCACTTCAATCATGAAATTGTATCTACATTAATTCGTTTTTTCATGGATAAGAAAGTGAATCCTTGTGGTGCAATGTTAATCTTTTCAACACATTATGCAGAGCTTCTTGATGAATTTGAAAGAAATGATCATATTTACATTGTACGAAATCATAGTGGCATTACTACTGAAAATCTCTCATATATCCTCAAAAGAAATGATATTAAAAAAAGTGAAGCATATCAAAGCGGATTTCTTGAGGGAACAACTCCGATGTATGAAGCGTATATGGATCTAAAGAGAAGCCTTATCCGTTCTCGTAAGGGGGATGCATGATGGACCTTTCAAAATATATTGCATGTATATGCGAAGGTGCAGCAGAACAAGCTGTTATTGAACTTCTTCTTGATGCTGATAAACTTATCTTTACTTATGAGGATCTGCTTGAAGGTGAAGTAATCCGCTGCCGCAGTGCAAGAAACTTTGAAAAACAGTATTTGAGAAAAGGATTTAACGATAAAATCACCGTTCTGAGAATCCTTGATTCACGAAGTGAGAATTTTACTCTCAGCAAGGCATATGTGCCAAAAATTGATGTAATCAATGTCATTACAGCTCCTGAAATAGAAATGCTTGTCATTTTCAACGAAGGGAAATATACAGAATTTAAGAAATCTCGTAAAAAACCCAGTGATTTCTGCAAAATTGACTTAAAATTCAAGGCAGTAAAAAGTGAAACTTTTTTAAAGGATTACTTTTCAAATATTGAATCGCTTATTTCTGCTATTCTGGAATATAAGAGTATTTCTAAAATCCCGAATGGCGAATATGCTCTGGCCGATTTATTGAAGTAGTCAAGGTAATGCCGCACAGAGCTTGTAAAAAAGAAAGGCTGCACAGCTCATTGCTATACAGCCTTTCAACACATTCGATAAAACTTCTTTATTGACCGTCCCTTGATGGAGATGCCCTTTGATTAGTCCTAATCTTCCTTGTGCTTTTCAAGCTTTAGTTTATCCTCAAGTGTATTTGATGCTATCTCGTCGGCGGACTGTATCGCATGAATATAAATCTTGCTTGTTGTATTAATGCTTGAATGTCCTAAACGGCGGGACACGGTAGGAATGCTCACCCCCTCAGCAATCAGAAGTGTTGCGTGGGTATGTCGGAGAGAATGTGGTGTAAAGTGCGGTAGGTTATTACGCTTTACGAATTTCCGTACCCAATCGGTAACGCTGTAGGGATTCATAGGAGTTGAATCAACTTTGGTGAACAATCGGTCGTTGGGGACTGTTCGGATACTGCCGTCTGCAAGAATGATCTGTATATTATCCTGCCAATAATCATCGAGGTCAGTTCGCAGTTTCTGCCAGTACTGCTGATATTCTCGAAGCAGATCAAACATTGTATCCGACAACTTGATTGTGCGGTATGATGTATCATTTTTCGGAGACTTTGTAATTATTCCCATACTATCTACAGCTTGACTTGTCCTTCGGATGTATATAACTTTGTTCTCAAAATCAACGTCCTTCCATTCAAGTCCGAGCAGTTCTCCTCTGCGGATACCACTGTAGATGAGCAGGTACATAATGGTTTTCCACTTGATAGGTTCATTTTCAAGCAACTCCAGAACATGTCTTACTTGTTTATCATCAAGGAAAGCAGCTTCCTTCTTCTCCTGTTTAGGAGCTTTCATGTGATTCCTGTCAGCAATGTTGAAAGGAATAAGTCTGTCACGGGTTGCCTGTGCCAGTATTGTGCTTATGAGCTTATGGTAGTGGAGTATGGTCTTGTCTGACAAACCCCCGGTATTCAGATGAAGTTCAAACAATTGCTGAACAGGTGTATTAAGCCTCTTTGCTATCTTCTCAGCTGATTTAACGCTGATATGTCCGTCAGACTTGCAGATAGAGCTAATGGTTGCAGAGGATACTCCACATAATGCCGCAAACTTTTCCTTTGAGAGCTGCATTTCCTTTCTCATATCATCTACCTTATCCGAAACAGCATAAGATCCTGTTCGCTTAACGCCGTCTTCACGCAGATTGCTATAGAACATCTGCAAATGACGGGATTGAAGCTTCGCAAGCTTTATATCACCCAACGCTTCTTTTATGTCTTTGAACATTCCTCGATAACATTCATAGGTTTTCGGAGCAAGTTGCGGCGGACGATTAATCTCCAGCCAGGCTTCACCATAATCACCGAAACGAATATTGGTATCATAATATGCACCTATTTTGACTGTTTCCTCAAATTTTACAATCTGCCTTTGCAGTTCCCTCTCTATCTGCTTAGCACTCATGCCTTCTGGTGGTTTCCATGTCATAGAACGCTCAATCTGCTTGCCGTTACTGCTGTAGCCGTCGTATGTACGTATATAGTAGGTAATCTGCCCTTTTTTGGATATGTGCTTTTTAACAGTTGCCATTTTTTAACTCCTTTTCTACAAAAGTGGGGCATTTCAAGAATGCCCCATATTCAGATATTTCCTTAGTGATTAAGCAATGATTTTTCTGATTCTTGATACAGGCTCGTCCTGTTCAAGTGTGTGCGTATCGAGATACTTCATCAGACCGTCCCAGTTAACAAGTATGGAACGTCCCGCCTTAACAGAGGGAATTTCTCCACTTTTTACAAGAGTCAGTAATACTCTGCGGCTTATGCCGATATTATGTTCATTGCAGAGCTTATAGGTTTCATTTATACTATTCATCTTTTTCATTCTAGTTCCTCCTAAATGAGTAATTTCACTTGATTTTTATGGACTAATGATGTATAATATTGGTAGAGCAACGCCACGAAGGGCGTTGCTCAGCTACCTACGTTAAGTGAGATATTCCGTTTCGAAGCGCTTGTACATCGGCGTATCAACGAATTTAATGGTCTTGCAGTGGACAACTACAGGCTCATTTATCTCATCAACCTTGTTGTAGCAATCACAGCTGAGTATGAAGTCTCCGATACCCATTGAGCCAAATCCTGCATCAGCTGAGTTCTTATATCCAAGCTCAGCAGCAATTCTGTCGAGAGATTTTGCAGGTTTAAAGAATATTTTTATGCCTGCTTCTTTTACAACATCAATAGCGTGACTGCTAGTTGATATATACTGCTGAGTCATGCCGATGAACTTGGTGTTGAATTTTCTGCCTTGCGTGAGTATTGTGTGCAGTGGACTGCCCTCTGCGAAGTTCTGATCTTTTATTTCATCTACAACTATGCTCAGTGGAGCGGTATCATGGTCTCGTTGCCACTCGAAAGCCGACGCTATCATTGCATCGAGCAAGGAATGAACGTTGTCACCTGACTCGTTTCCGAAGGAAACAACGGGAATCTTCTTTGTTTTCTCAAAGAACTCTGCCCAGCCTTGCTTCTCGAAACCGATATTGTCAATATCGTCAAGAGTACTGGTGATGAGGTTATACACATGGTTGCCGACCTTTCCACCTCTTTTAAGGGCGTTGCGGAGCGTTTCGGTAGTAACTGAAGTAACTTTTTGATACTTCTTTAACATCTCTGAAATAATGCCTGTAAGAGACCTTGTTTCCTCTTTATCGAGCTTTCCAGTCACAGCCTTGACAAAACCAACTATACGACGCTTTTTTGCTGGAAGTCCTATGCAATCTCCTATAAATAATGGATCAACGGGTAACTTCCTTTTCCCTACAGCAACTTCAATAAACTCAAAGAGCTCGTCAACCACTTGTTCAGGCAGTGATCTTAAAACCTCGTCACGCGTAAAAGAATCACTGACATCCAAAACTACCAGCCTGCTCCCGAGCATTGCTAATGACGGTAAAAGATTTGTTGCACAGAACGACTTTCCTTTTCCGCTTTGACCAGTGAGAAAGATTGAATCATTTGACTTATTATTGTAGGATATGTCCTTGCAGATGAAATGTCCGTCTAAAGTTATGCCAAGCGGAAGAAACATTTTCTCTTCAAGCTCTGCGTAATTGAGAAGGAACTTCTGGTAATCGGCAAGGTCAAGCTTTTTGCGATTCTCAGCATTGACGAATTGCTTGCTGATACCATAGGTGTACAGCATATATGACTCACCGTCTGAATTCTGAACATGAAATCGATAGCATTTGCTATTTTGATCATTGATGTTGAGACAATGGTTGGCTTTCCAAGCCTCTGTCAGGGAATTAACACTATGAAGTTTCAGTTTGTTGCGAGCAAGCTTCTTGATGATATCTGTCTCAATGTAGATGTAGTCGTCGTCCACAATAATCATATCTGTTCCCTTATCGAAAATAATATACTTTGTCCGCTTAATAAACGAAAAACGACCGTTGCTGATCTCTTCATTCAAGCACTTGCCGAAAAGCGTAAGTAACATTTCGTCATTACTTGTGCCTACCTCATCATAGCGACTTAAAATGTCGCATATTTTTGATTCTGTCTCATCACCGAAAAATATTCCAAAATATTCATCATACGCTCTGAGGGTTGATATAAGAATATAGTATAAATTTAACCTATGCGAAGGTATAAAATAAGGTGTTTTAATTGATAGCTCCCTGATACAACGGTTAAAAACTTCTAAATAATCGCTGAAATTATTCGAGATTTTTAAAATCATATTTGTATCATGAAATTCCAGCAATTCAGTCAAAACTGCCGGGCTAATATCATATATTCCATTCAACTCTGAAAAATCACAGTAAAGGTCAGGGCGTATTTGTGTTGCTGCATAATTAGATAGTACAACGGGAATCTGTCTATATTCAGTTTTGCAGTCAATAGCCTTTCCATGCAGAACGTTAACACCATTTTCACGATTTTTTGACTCATCAGGTTTTGTATCATCAACAACAAGAAGAACTGCATCGTTGAGAATTTTTCCTGAATGCTTTATCCCTATCGCATCACTTAATGTAAGCGTACTGCCTCGTCCATAAGAGACATTATCATACATTGCTACAAGTAAAGAATTATCAGCCGTATCTGTTAATTTATTTACGACAATCTGATTAAAATATATGTTGTATTTACTTGCGAATGCGAGCATATAACTGGACTCACGAATCAAAAATGGAATTTTAAGTTCGGGCCAGGTGTTAAAAATTTCATTAATCTTCATTGTTCGATATTCGCCTGTTGCATAGATTAAAGTCCTTTGCCTTGTGTTTTTACGGCAAATGATGCTTTTAGGTATTATATTATAAAGAATAGGAGGATAACGCCCTTGTGATTCCCACCTTCCACAGCTATCCGAATATATGTTCCAACCTTGTTTGGAGCCTATTATTATAGTCTTTTCCTCATCAGCTGCATTAAATATAAGAGTTTCCATTAACCTTTCACAAAGTTCATCCTTGCTTTTACTTCCATGATGTGGGATCTGAAGTCGTTCGCAAATTTTGCGTTTTTCAATCACAGCTCGAGGAATGTACTCTTGCGAATGGAGAGCCGTTGTGTTCAAAGAATACTTTACAATGAATCCGACTTTTACTCCCCCTTGAAGAACCGGTATCACGGAAACTATGTTAATTTCAAGCAAAGGAACAGTTTTTATAATTTTTCCATCGCATATTTTCATATAACCATGCTGTGTACCAAATGAATTTGAGAAGAACATTTCATATTCAACACTGAGTTCCTGACTTGATTTGTTGATAAGCTCGTCAAAGCTTGCAAAATCAATTTTGTTTAATCCAAAAACTTTCTGAACCTTAGGAGCATTCGCTCGTGTTACTTCAGGTAAGAGTTTTTGTGAAGCTGTTTGTTTTTCAAGCATAAATAATTACCTCCATAATATTTTATTTCAATAATTGCAAAAAGCAGGTGAGAATTTTTCTGTATTAAAAATTCTGTACTATTTTTAGGTCAAAATCAGCTTTTTTGCTGTTGAAAAACTTGTTCACCTGCTTCAAGCAATTTTCGGTAGTTTTTCGGACTTTCTGTCCTTAACTAAAAATATATCATATTATTAAATATAATCAATAGAAAACTGATTATATTATATATTATATTTTTTGAAAGGCAATAAAAGCTTTGAAAGGAGGATCACAACTGTGACTTTTAAAGAATTTTTTCATCTCATATACATAAGAGGTTATTTTGAAAAACAGCCTGTTTTCTTGTTAGATTTTTTAAAAGAAAGCGTTGATAATCCTGATATGATTATTTTTTCGGAACCTGCTCTCAATGGATATATAATGGGAGATCCTATAGGTACAATTGCTAAATCTTTAAAAGATGCTGGATACAGTCGTGAAAAGCTTGTTAAATATATTGAGAAATTATATCCAATGAAACACAAAGATACCAAAACATATAATAATAATTTCAAAGGTAAAACATATAAAGAAGCTCTGTGCGAACGTGTTGCAGAAAAATATTCTTATGTTATGAGCGACGGTATATCGGATTTTTTAGCAGATTGTTTCAATGATATTATAACTGAAGCAGAAGCAAAGCTTAACGAATCAACTAATGAAAAGAATTCAACTAATAAACGACAAGCGAATGCTAATGATATAAATAGTAAAATTATCCATTCATACACAATCACAGAACACGAAAAGGTTACTATAAATAATCTTTGCGAATTGATTTTACCACTTCTATCAGGACTCTCCAAAACAGTTCAGACAATTAATAGATTACATTCGATGATCGATAGATGCAATGATGAAGAATGGAAATGTGATCTTCAAAACGGTTTGACTAAAAAGCAAAAACTGTATGACGAGCAATTTATCAGTTTGAAAAGATACTGTACGGCTATTGCTATTTTAATAGAATCTAAAATATATCTGAATGTAAACATAAATGACATATATGCTATATCCAAAGAAATATGTGATAGTAATCACTTAATTACCCCAGATGATATTGATAATGAATACTTTAAAAATATGCTAAATAGATTCAAAGAAAATCATCAATCATTACTTGCTTTCTTTAATTCTTTTTAAAAATATCATATATCCAACCATCGACACTTGAAATATTCCTGCAATAATGGTATAATAAAAGCACATGGGAGGTGGTGTTGTTGAAATATACACTGATGCACAAGAATGTTGCAGTTGCAGATATAGAAATAGATGAAGCTCTGGGTGGAGTTACGAAAATCAGAAATGTTAAATCAAAGGAACATCTTCCTGTAGGTACTATGCGTATTCAACGTGATGATAAAGTTGTAGACAGATATGCTTTCAACCAGTGGTGGACAGGACGTTCTATTCCTGCAAGCAGAATGGGAGTTTCAGACGCTCTTGAAACCCTCGGAATATATAACACAAAATTACTGCTTACGAAATGTCTGGGATTAAGTCTTTCAGATCATTACTGGATAAAGCCTTATAATAAGAACATTTTGTGGGAAGATGTGAATTTTTTCGATAATGACTTTTCAGATGACATCGGCGATGTGTTGTTCGGGATGAACGGTAAAAATGCTGATTTTGATTTCGTATCACCTGATAATACCTCTGACGGGAACTTGCAGAAGCGTTGGAAAATTATTGACGGTAAGCGATGCCTGTTGAAATCAGGTTCAACACCTTTTAGGCAGCAGCCGTTCAACGAGGTAATTGCTACACTTATAATGAATAAGCTGGGTATAGAGCATGTGCCATATACAATCACATGGATAGACAATAAACCTTACAGCGTATGCGAGGATTTCGTTACTAAAGATACAGAGCTTATTAGTGCATGGCGAGTTCTTCAACTACGACAAAAGGCGAATCACGAAAGCAGTTATCTTCACTACGTTAATATCTGTAAGGAACTTGGTATTGATATAGTACCTACGCTTGACCGAATGATAGTTCTTGATTACATTATAGCCAACGAAGACAGGCACTTTAATAATTTTGGTCTGCTTCGTGATGCTAATACTCTTGAATGGATCGGTGCAGCACCCATATTTGACAGCGGCACTTCATTATGGTATGATACTTCTGTAAGGGGAATATCAACCTATGATATTCCATGTAAGCCATTTAAAAAGAACCACAGCGAACAGCTCCGAATGGTTTCTTCATTTGACTGGCTGGATATTTCAAAGCTTGACGGTGTTGAAGACGATATATTGAATATACTATGCGAAGATAATGCAGTTCAGTATGTTGAAGTTGAACGAGCAAAAGCTATTGCTGCGGAGGTAAGAAAACGTATCGATACACTTGAAATTATTGTTTCTTCTCATAATTCTTATGACGTATCATCCAATGGTGGCGATGTTGAAGAAGTCAACGCCGCAAGTTATGATTGAATTATTGCAAAGCCTTAACAAATTAGTGTTTCATTAGCCCACGGTCTATTGAAATACTGAAAACCTGTTTCACATAAATGGTTTTTCTGCTTTTGCAATATTGCAATAACAACTGATACCCTATTGAAAAAACGAAGCCGATACACAAGCAATTCATGTATCGGCTTTTTGTTATTTTTGTCCATGTTCATATTCTCTTAGACGACGATAGAAAGTGTTAGCACGAAGATTTATACGTTTTTGAAATTCAACGGCTGTGATAGCTTGAGATTTCCACATATCATACAGCTGCCCGAATTTAACCCAGTCGATAGCGATAGGCTGTCTGCCCTTGTATTTTCCTTGTGCCTTGGCTATAGCAATTCCCTCACGCTGACGCTGTAAGGTCTGCTCACGTTCAAGCTCGGAGAGAGCGGCAAATATCGACAGAACAAAACGCCCTTGTGGAGTATTGGTATCAATATTTTCCTTGCTGCTGACAAGAGTAACTCCCTTGCCCTGTAGAATATCAATTATATTGAGCAAATCTCTTGTAGAGCGTCCAAGTCTGCTGATGCTCTCGATGTACAAGGTATCGCCTTCACGGACATAATCAAGCATAGCTTTCAGCTCAGGACGATTAGTATTCTTACCAGATATCTTCTCAGCAAATATGCGCTCAACCTGATACTGCTGCATCAGAGCTTCTTGTCGTGCCGTTTCCTGATGTTCCGTTGAAACACGAATATATCCGATTTTACTCATTAGAATACTCCATAACACGTATCATAAACACTTTCACACTCCTCAAACCTTATAGCCCTGAGCGTTTCATGGAGCAGGTTTGTATCGACAAGCATATCCTCAACCTCATCAGGTGTATATCCATAGTCAAGGAGAAGTTCCACATCAGAACTATCCACACCATAACAGCCGCAATAAGCAAGGAGCAGTTCTTCATGTATAGGGTAATAGTCAGAGGAATTATACCAACCGAAATGGCTCGAAGCTGTGATATATTCAAACTCCGCTCTTGACACAATTCCGTTTTCGTCGATTTTAAGAATATCACCCTCAACGACTTCAACCTTTTCAGCATCGAATTTATGAAGTCCTGTTTTCTTCAAGGCATTTTTCATGATGCTTTCTGTTGAAGCATAAACATACAGTCCGAGTGCTTCAAAGTGGAGCAGGCACATGGGATTGCTTCCTTTTATAATGTATAAGGAGTTATGCTGATCGAGAGCCGTGAAAGTGAAATTACCCTCAACTGTCTCTGCCATATACTTTAAGCTGTTGAAATCAAGCTTGCCCTGCTGTTCAATCAGCTGACAAGCAACATAGCTGTCGGTCTCGATATGGGTATCGGGCAGAGCTTTTTCTTTTCGGAGCTCCTTGTCGTTCCACAGCACCCCATTGTGGGCGAAAGCAAATGCCGTATCTCCTGCAACGCAGGAGAATGGATGATTGTTATAGTTATGCCTTTTATCGCCCTGGGTAGCCATACGAGTGTGTCCCATAATAGCCTTTGTATCATCGGGAGCATTAAATCTTATGAGATGTGCTGCCCTAGGACGTTTATAAGCCGTAACTTTGCCGTCCTTGATATATGAAATACCGGCAGCATCTGTTCCACGTTCTTCTGCGGCATTTGCCAAAGCCTGTGTAAGTTTTTTCAATATTTTTTTCGGGATAATTCCTTTGTAATCAAGCCAGCCAAATAATGCACACATATTACTTTTCCTCCTCGTATCTGATTTCACCTGTTATATCAGGCGGTGTATCCTTGGATAATTCGTGAATGATGCTCTCGATTTTTGCCGCAAGACAAGTAGCCGCTATAATAGCGGCAAGCTTGATAAGCTCCTGCGTTAATGTGTTGGCGGGCATCTTTTCAGCCATTGCCATGAGATTAAATTTGTTCATTAGTATTCCTCCGTTTCT
>JAFSBM010000100.1 GCA_017437285.1 Ruminococcus sp.
ACCTCCCTTGGAGTGCGTCAGCACGCCTGCGGAAGGTTTCCTTGCAACTGCCGCACCTATCTGTTTTTTCTTTAATCAAACGAGTTTTTAGAGATGCCCTTAAGATTATGATAGAGCTTTTTTATAGGCTTTGATACAACATGCAATAATTGAAATATATTTCTCTTAACAAAGCAAAACATATGTACTATAATTAAAGTACAACAAAATCAGCTGACCGGTGAGGGACATGTTTTTGGCATGAACCTCAGGTGATCACGGTATCCGCTTAGGCAACCATACGCCGACTGAGGTCGGATTCGTGAGCGTTCACAGCTTCGGCTGTGTCGGGAATATGTACCTTTCCACAGCGGAAAGAGGTGCATATGAGCAAGCTGATAACTGTCCAGAATGAGGTTGTAGAAGTTTCGGACGAATTGTACGAATTCATGGAATCCGACCGCATACTCTTGATCTTATTGCTGGCATTGCAGATGTGGCTGCGATAATTGATGAGCCACAAGAAAATGAGGATATTGACCGTCACAGTGACAGCAAGATTCTCACAGAGAAAATCAGACGCGAGGAAGTGCTGGGGATGCACATGTAAAGGAGATGATGCCATGGAAAAGGAAATCGAAATCAACACCACAGCATACAGACGCAGGAATCTGTATATGGAAAAGGAAATGCACATCGACGGAAAGAACTATGAGGTCGTGTCCGTCCTGCCGCTGACAGATACAGAAAATCCGCCGGAAACTGCGGCGGACAAGCTGAAATATCTGATTCAGGAATCGAAAAGTTAACAGAAAATTTTCTGGACTTCCCGACCGAATAGGCTTATACTGTTGGTGTATCCTATTCGGTTTGGGCGACGAACCGCCGCACCAGATTGTGCCGACACAAAGCAAACTAAAACTCAAGGTTTCCTTTGTCGGCACGCTGAAAGCGAGTGCGAAACGGCAACACGAACAGGAGGATTGATAAAATGGATAACACACCAAACCGAAATTTGATTACGGCGTTATACTGTCGACTCTCCGTGGAGGATATGCGTGAGGGCGAGTCGCAGTCCATCGAAAATCAGAAGATGATTCAGCAACAATATGCAGACGATCACGGCTTTCACAACTGTCAGTTCTATGTGGACGATGGCTACAGCGGCGTGGATTCCACCCGTCCTGCCTATGTGCAGATGCTCAAGGACATTGAGGATGAGAAAATCGGCACGGTCATTGTAAAAGACCAGTCCCGACTGGGACGTGACCACTTGGAAACGGACAGGCTCATGGAGCTGACATTTCCGTCCTATGATGTGCGATTTATCGCAGTGACAGACGGTGTGGACAGCATCAACGTTCAACGAAATGTCGGAAATGCGTAACTTCTTCAACTATTTCTTCGCCAGAGATATGAGCAAGAAAATCCGTGCTGTTCAGCGTGCAAAGGGCGAGCGTGGAGAGCGTGTGAGGACGACGATTCCCTACGGCTATATGAAAAATCCCGATAATCCGAAACAGCTTGTACCCAATCCCGAAATCGCTCCCATCGTCAAGCGTATCTTTGAGATGTACTCAAGCGGCATCGGCATCCGCAGAATCTGTGCAACCTTTGAGCGTGAGGAAATCCTGTGTCCGAGCGTGTATGCGTTTAGAACGACAGGCAATCGGTCGGGAAATCCGAACCTTGACAAGCCCTATCGCTGGTCGATCACGGCGGTTCGCAAGATGCTCTCCAACGAGTTTTATTTCGGAGATACGGTGAATTTCAAGACCTATTCCAAGAGCAACAAGCTGAAGAAAAGACTGAAGAATCCGCCCGAAAAGCGGCTGGTTTTCAAGGACACGCATGAGGCTATCGTCAGCAGAAAGCTGTTCGACACGGTGCAGAAGCATTTTGCTGGAAGAAAGCGTCCCGATGTGCAAGGCGAAATGGATAAGTTTGCAGGCTATCTGGTCTGTGCGGAATGCGGTGCAAGACTGTATCTACACAGGGGCAAAACGATTGATCCAAAGCTGAATGCATTCCAATGCGGCGGATACCAGACGAAGGACAACAGTAATTGTACCTCACATTATATCCGAGAATCCGTGCTGAATGAGATTGTGCTGACCTCGCTCCGACAGATGACCGCATATGCATGGGAGAACACCGAGGAGTTCTATGCGATGGCAACGGCAAACGGCGAAGCGGAGGCACAGAGGTTCTATGCCACGGCCGAACGGCAGAAAACGCAGATTACTTCGAGAATCAGTCAGCTTGACAACATCATCCGCTGTCTGTATGAGGATAGAGTGACGGGACGAATCACCTCGGAACGCTATGATACAATGACGAGCGGATACGAGCTGGAACAGGCAGAGCTGCGGCAGGAACTGCAATGCATCACATAGAAGATTGACGAGATGGACTTGCATGAGATGTATGTGAAGGAGTTTATCGCTAAGGCGAAAATCTATATTGAGATGCCCGAGCTGACTCCCGAACTGCTGCGAGTGTTCATTCGCAGGATTGAGGTTTATGAGAAAGCGGAGAAGTACTCCAGAACCTGTGGAAACAGGATTGTGATTCACTATACGTTTCAGGCAGGCAGCGGTCAGAGGGCGGATGCAGTTGCAGATGAAGCGAGTGAAATGGCACTGCTCCCGGCATAAAAAGAAAACCCGAAAGGCGTAATACCTTTCGGGCTACATACCACTCTCATTTCTCCGTTAAGAATAACAGACAAATCGAGAGGAGAATATACTAATATATAAAATCTCTTGCAGTAAATACATTGCCGATTTCGTATTGTGAAAAAAGCTATGTTTACTGCATTTTCTTTATTCATGCGGCTGTGTGATTATTTGCATAGCTGCATTTACATATTCAACCGCTCCGATTGGAGCGGTTGATAAAACAAAGATTGATATATAATTCTTCAAACTACTTTTCAGAGTAAAATACTTTCATATCATCAAGCCGCAGACAAGCAAGACGACCTTGTTCATAGCCACAGCCGCAGTCAATACCAATAGCACGTTCATCTTTCCAGATTTCCCACAATTCCTTATTGTGAAAATAGATTGTAGGAGTATGCCCGAATATCAGATTATAGCCTACAGGTATGGGATAATGAGGCTTCCAGCGTGCCCATACTGCAAAATATTCCTCATCGCCGTATTCATATTCATTTAGCGGGTCAAGATAATAATTATCAACAGGCGATGCATGTACAAGCTTATATTTCACATCATTTACAGTCACATCATAATTTAGCGGAAGATTTTTCAGATATTCAAATATTTCAGCACGATATTCCTTGCGGATGTGTTTCAAATAATCATGAGTAACATCGCCTCCGTTGTAGTACCATAATTCAACATCGCCTTTATAGGCGTTTTTCTTTTCATCTGCAGCATCTTTGCAATGACCGATAGCTTGCAGCATCATATATTCGTGATTACCAAGAAGCATCTTTACATTAGGCATTTTCATAATTCTTCGCAGTAGCTTAATTCCATAGGGATAGCGGTCAATAACATCTCCAAGAATATACAGCGTGTCTTCCTCTTTGAGGTTTATCTGTCGCATAATTGACTCGAATCGTTCCAGATTACCGTGTATATCAGACATAACATAAATCATCTTCTCACCTCACTTATACATCAAATTTTTTTAGGAAATGACGATATGCAAAATATGATACTATCATATCAAAAGCATTTCCGAAGCCAAACATAAGTGCGATACCAATTAGCGTAGGTTTCCATACTCCGCAGAGATACATAATGAAAAATGTTCCGTAGTATATGCTGTTTGTTACTACCGACTCAAACAGCATATATTTCGTCTTGCCTCTGCCGTAAAATGTTGCGTCAAATACATTTTGAAAAGCATACAGAACATAGAATGCCAACAGCACCATTACAAGCTTAAACAGCTTATCTACTTCGCTGTAGCCGAGTATAATTCGCATAAAAGGCTTGTATAGAGGAATAGTTACTACCCATATAATACAAGTAATAGCCGTGATAGCAAAGTAACCAATAGTATTATTCATTACAGCATTTTTGTCCTTGGCAGTTTCTTGCTTTATAAGTTCGCCCAGTTGAATTATTGGGAGAAGCAACCAGCCCCATATAAAGTTATTTGCTACCCAGTATGTACCCTGTTCACCGACCATATTTACCATACGGGAAACCATAAGCATATACGCTATATTTCTGACAAGTGATTCAAGTCCCGATATACTGCCAACCTTGAAAAAGTTTTTCATCCATGTAAAAGAGAGTTTTTCTTTTCTGAACAAAGGATAACCGCATTTGTATATAAGGATTACGGCAATTATGAATAATATCAAGTTGGAAATAATATTTGAGATACCTATTCCATTAACGCCTAAATTCAGCGATACAGGCAATGTTGAAACAAGCAATGTATCAAGTATCAGACTTAATATAAGCTTTGCTGCCGTTATAGCATAGACAAGCTTATCCTTTCCTATGGTTATCAAAGCCACACAGATAAAGCTGTAAAGAATACCAAATATATTGGCAATACACTCTATCCTGATATAGTTTGCGGATTCTGATATTATATCTGATGATACTGCCATAAATCTGAGCAAGGGATTAACAAATATCATTACAAGAGTAGAACACACCGTATAGATACCAAGGGATATTAGCAATCCGCTTCGTATTCTATTGGTATACTCTTTTTTATCTGCTACAGCCTGTCCCATGAAAAAGTACAGCGGAAGAACTATAGCTTCGTTTATTATCTCATACAGCAGGTTTATCCATGAAAGCTGTCCCGCAATGGAATATGACCACTCTGACGGAAGCTGTCCGAGGAAAAAGGTTCGCAGCGTTGTATATATAGTTGGACACAGTCCCATTATCAATAGTGCCAGAAATAATCTTCCGTTTATATTTTTCAACGATTTGTATATACTGTTCATGAAAACTCCTTTGCTGCTGTATTGCAATATAGAAGTTTTTTGCCTTTATCTTCTCTTTTTATAATCGGTTCAGGAAAAGGATGTGTCTTTCGTCCTGAACTTCTGCACGCAATACAGGGATTTTCAAATGTTTTTATTATCCCAAGCTTGTACGGACACTTTTTGCATTTTTCGGGTTCTCTCAGTTTAAACATAATAACATCTCCTTATTATTTATAATAATTATATATATTTACAAATGTAAAATAAACGCTCTTATCATTTTTTCAATTTATTGACGATTCATATGACGTTTGTTATTAATCACACCTAATTTGTATATTTTAATTATATCACATATTCTTACTGTATTAATGTGCATTTTATTAATTTCGCATAGCCACTTCATTTTTCGTCACAGAGTACAAGGAACAAACTTCTTCTTTGGGCAATGTGACAAATGAATATATCGCCATACGACAACTGCCGCCGATATGGCGGCAGTAAGCTTAATTTATATTATTGCCATCTGTTTATACAGTATATGTCTATATTCAGCAGTTTCAAATTTTGCACCTGTGAAATCACAATTTTTGAAATTAAGATTATAACAATTCCAGTCAAACACATAACAGCCACTAAAAGAACAAGGAAATTTACCATTATCACTAAAACTGATACCGTCATTCATAAAAACAGGGAGTTTTAATCCGCTGAAATCAACATCGCAGATAACATTGTTTCGCACAATACTCATTGTTTTTATGATGTTTTCTGTAGTTCTGTATGATTCGTAGTTACGAACACTATCAATGAGTGTATCAAGAACAGTTGATCTAAAATTACCATTTGTATTCATATAATCACCGCATATTTCTCCTATCAAGCGATATACCTCGTCACTTTCGCAGCACGAAAATCCACCATACCAGACATCTGTTAAACCCATTTCGCCGTACATTTCTGCTTTTTTTGCTCCATTATATTCATACGCTTTTTCAATTGCAGCTATCATATTCAACACATATCTTGCACCAAAATAATCACGATAGTATTGATGTGCAAAATTAAGAATATGAGGCAAAGATTCCGATATTTGAAGTAACCCGGTATTATTTATAAGAAGCTCAACTAAATCTGTTTTTGCTCTGCACTCAAGCAGAGCTTTTTTGTTGTATTTTTTCGGAGCGATAAAATTCTGATATACTTGTTCATTCAGCAAATAAAAATCAAAAGCATTATCTATAGCTTTAAGAAGTTCCGCCCTGCTGAGCGTTGTACCAAACGCAATGAAAAACATATCCTTGACTGCAAACGGTAGAGCATATTTTACGAGAAAAGTCAGAATTGAATTTTCTGGAGTAGTATATTTTAGATTCATGAAATAATTATCAAGAATTTCACCCATTGTATTAATAGGAGTTTCATCTCGCTTACTGTCAAAATACATATTGAGAAAAAGTGGATTTTTAAGTATTTCTTTGATATTTTCGCTCTGTAAAACAATATTATTTTCAGCAAGTACACACTCTAATTCAGTATCGGAAAGTCCTGATATTTCAATATGTTTAATACTTCTTAAAACATCATAATCCGGAATAATTCGTCCGCTTATGATTATACGTACATTTTGCCATTTGCTGTAAATACTTTCAAGTTCAGAAATAAAACTTATTTGCATATCTGAGGGCATTTCATTAACCCCGTCTAATAGCAGCGTATAACTTGATTTGCTGCTGACAGGAGCAGATATCAACATTTTTTCAAGCTCCGTAAGCTGCTGTAAAACAGCTGTTTCACCCTCGTTGGCAATAAGTGCATCATAAGTCTGATATTCGTATTGATAATGATATTTCAGCAAAATCTGCAAAAGGATATGACAGCTTTCCGAACTGTAATTCTTGTGAATTTCAAAGTTATAGCTATACAGAGGAAAATAAAAGTTTATGGTGTTTTTATCGCATAACAAACTTTTCAACAGAGTGGATTTTCCTGCTCCTCCCGAACCGTAAATGAAAATATTATCTGTTTCCGGAAGTTCAGAAATCGTCATGTTATCGCATTTTAACTCTAACTGATATTTCATTTCCGCTGACTTTTGATTTTTAGCATTTTCGTGAATATTCTCCATAAGGTCTATGGGGATATTCAGTTCAAGAGAAAAATCATTTTTATATCGCACAACCCGAAAAACTCGTTTTTCGTCTGTTTCAAGAAGATTCACACACTCAGCTATATCAGAATTTTTGTGAACGTGATAGAGAAGTCCAAGCAAAAGTGCTTCAATACAAATTTTCTTTGGATGTGCAAAACTGCCGATAATACGTTCTTTAGGTATATCTTCCATTCCATATCTGATTGTAGTTATACTTATATCCAGACGCATAATTTCAAGAAGTGTATATATAAGAGAATCTCTTTTACTTTCATCAATAACAATATCAACAAAGCTTCTCATTTTGTGAAGAAAACGGCTGTATTTCGTTATATCTTCAAAATCCTCAAATGAAAACAAATCGTATGGGTAACCCTGTCCCGTTCTGATAAATCGACTGAGAAAGCGTTCAAGCTTACGATATGCGTCGTGATGGGTGACCTCGTTATTGAATTTATTGAGGATATTCTCCTCGGAAGTCAGATTTTTATTATTATGGTCGGCAATTATCTCCATAAGCATAACAAATAAACGTCCATTGCTTGTCATACCTTTACCCGTGACCTTGCTCTGTATAATAAGCGACAATAGCACATTCAGCGTTAATTTCTGCATATCTCTACCTCCTGAAATTGCGGCAAATCCATAGTTTTTTGCGGCAAATCTTCTCCAAATATGTGTTACTATCTAATTGATAGAATTTGCTTTATTGTAACACACCAAAACTGCTTTGTCAATAAAAAATGCCGCAAATTTCTGCAATTTGCGACCTTTGTTTATGTAACGATTATAACACAAAATATTCAATATTTCAAGAATATTTTGTTAATTTTATATGATGAAATATTAATTTTGTTATTATAAACAAAGACGAAATGCAGAATTTGTTGATTATGCTGTTGCGGTAAATTATTTAAGCCGTCACAAATACAGTCAATTATGGAGGAAGATTATGCCACGCAAAGGAGAAAATATTTACAAGCGTAAGGATAACCGCTGGGAAGGGCGATACAAGGTATTCGATGATTTATCGGGAAAAACCAAATATCGTTCAATCTATGGAAAAACATATAACGATGTGAAATCAAAGCTTATTCTGTTGAAATCTAAACCTGTAAACACCGTATCATCGGGAAAACTTACAGTTGGAGAGCTTTTTGAAGAATGGCTTTCAGCAGTAAGATTAAAGGCAAAAGAGTCAACTTATGCAAATTACAGAATGAAAGTTGACAAGCATATTCTGCCGTATTTTGCAGAAACACGATACGAACAACTTACGGTACAATCAGTACACGAATTTATTGAAAAGAAGCTGAATAGCGGATTATCCGCAAAATATGTATCAGATATTGTTATCGTTTTCAAATCAATGTCAAAATATATCAGCCGTGTACATGGATTCAGAAATCCTCTTGCAGATGTAATCCTACCTAAGATTGAAAAGTCAAAAATGACGCTGTTAAGCGAAAATCAGCAGAAAAAACTGTGCGATTATCTTGCAGGAAATATGAATTGCACTTCCCTATGTGTGCTGATTAGTTTATATATGGGATTGCGTGTTGGTGAAGTATGCGGTCTGAAATGGTCTGATGTGAACTTTGAAAAAAGTATTCTTACCGTCAGCAGAACCGTACAGCGTGTAAGCTGTGGAAATAAGGGAACAAAGCTGATTATTGGAACTCCTAAAAGCCGCAGTTCACAGAGAGAAATTCCTATTCCTGCATTTATAATGAAGCTAATGGAACAATTCAGACGCTACGATAATTCTTATATATTATCGGGAAATTCAAAAATTATTGAACCTCGCACAATGCAGAGAAGATTTAAAGCTATTCTGAAAAAAGCAGATTTGCCGTCAGTTAATTACCATGTTCTCCGCCATATTTTCGCTACGAATTGCGTTAAAGCTGGTTTTGATGTGAAAACTCTTTCCGAAATATTAGGACATTCTTCTGTTGAAACAACCTTAAATCGTTACGTTCATTCATCTATAGAGCGTAAAACTGAATGTATGAAGCTTCTGAAAATTTCTGCTTAAATCTTTTTAGTCGTCAGATTCATCGTCGTGATATCTTGGAAAATGGCTGTTATTCGTTATTTTTTGAGATTTTGACGCAGAGTGCAGAAATTTGTGGTTAACGATTATTATTATACAGCATTCAGGAGGTTTATACTATGAACATTAACACATCAAATGAACAGAACGTTATCGAAAGAGATATTCATTGTCCATACTGCGACAGCGACAAAGCATTGTTAATAAGCGGACTTACAGACAAGAGAACAATTCTCCAATTGCCTGACTATGGTTCGAGATACTGGCTTAGTGTATTTTTCACTTGTGGTATGCATTTACTGGTGCATGGTATTCCTATGATAGAAAAGAAACGAGTTTACGAATATACTACATACGGTTTCTGTCCTCATTGCGGAAAAACATATAATGCAGGCGTTCTGGCAAAAATAAGTAAGGAGAAAGTACATAAACTTTATCGTTCAAGTAAAAATAAAGTTATGTTGGGATTGTGCAGCGGTATTGCAGAATATACAGGCTTATCTGTTATGCTTGTACGTATTATGATGATTGTCTACGGTTTAGCAATTATACCTGCATTTGCATATTTTGTACTTGGCGGATTGGATATTATACCAATGAATCCAAAAGAAAATAAAGAAAATAACGATTAATAAGCATAGAGGATTGTATTATGGATGATAATAAAAAACTCCCCAAAGGATGGGGAGAAGATGAAGAAATATTCGATAATGATGATAGCGGTTCACCATGGGAAAATAAAAAATCCGATGATAAAAAAGCTGAAATATTAAATGAGGATAAGACAAATTCTGAAGAAGTCGTAGAGAAGAAAAACAGTAAAGATTTTCAAGCTGCAATAGATGATAATCAGGCAGATATTTCACCTACAACAACAAGTAATCCTAAGTCTGCCAAATCAAAGACAATCCCCATACTTGTCACAATAATTATTATACTTGTTGCTGCACTTGGTGGTGTTGGAGTTTTACTTCTCACCAAAAACAAAACTGTTGATACAGGCGGATCTGAAAGCAATACAGAACAAGTGACAGACATTGAAAAAGATGAAAGTATTACTACAACGGTTGACAAAACGACGGAAATAACAACTTCTACTACAACAACTACGACAGAAATTGTTACTACGAAAGCTACTACTACATCAGCTCCTGATCCTTATGCCGAGATTAAGGAACAGATTCTATACAGCGTTGACAATGAGTATTACAGCGGTAAAAATTCTTATCTTGAAAACGCTTCACCTGATATGGTTTTCTATGCACAGGAAAAACGTAAAGAGCTTCAAATAACAGACATTCCTATTCTTTCAGGTCCTGATGCAAGCTATTCAGAGATAAGATCAGGATATAACGGTAATGCTTGGGTTGCAGCAGAAAATGATAATTGGTATTACTTACAATGGGTTGAGGGTGCAGGAGCTTTCTCTCATTCCTGCTATGGTTATGTTGAGAAGAGCAGTTTAAATAAAAAGCCAGTTAGTAAATTGAGTAATTCTGAATTAGGATATATGTATAATTTATTCTATATAGAATCATTAGGTGGTTCAGTTGATGGAGGTTACATCGAAGATTATGATGGTGATGGAATAGATGACCTCGTATATGACGCAGTTAATAACAGTTATATGGTAGGCTATTATAGAAATGGAGAAATACAAAGAAATACCATTCCATATTTCAATTATGATGAAACTCCTGCAGGAATGAAAACGCCATTTTATACATATGATGTTTTGCCACAAAAATGTCTTGAAAAAGCAATAGAGTATGGCTTTACTGCAAACCGTAATTTTACTATTGGTTCATCATCTCATATAGGATATGTCAAAACTAAATCGCTCACAGGAACATTAAATCTTCGTTCAGCACCAAGTACAGATTCTGAGGTAATAACACAGTTGCCAAATGGATTGTTGTTCCATGTTACACCAGACGAAAACGGAAATTATGATGTGTTCAGTTTTCAGGATTGGTATCACGTAAGCGTATTTTATAATGATACGTATTATACGGGCTACGTATCAGCAGATTATGCAATAGCATGGGATAATAATATTTAGTTTGAAAGTTTAGGAGGTCCATCTATGGAACACAACAGAAAAAAACATCGTTTGTTATCATCACTTCTTGCACTGCTTGTATTTTTAAGTGCTATTGTTCCGAATTTCAATTCATTTAATACATATTCTGCTGGTGATTATAGAACAATATCAAATCCAATAATCCACGGGGATTCGGATACCACAGCAACAGTAATAGACGGTTACTTCTTTAACTATGATTCCAATCCATTCCCAGGGGACATGGTAGTTGCTAAGTATGTTGAGGATGAAAACGTAATGTGTGATTTTGATTCTTCGAAGGTAACTTTTGAAGATACGGTAAATGGCGGTAATTCACCAATGACAGCTTATAGAGTGTCTGAAACAGATTTTACGTATGAACTAAATGTATTCTATGATTGTAAACCACTTTATTATGAAGATGGAACTAAAGTAATCGCCAAAGCCTATATTGGTATAAAGGGTGATACTGATCTAAATTCCGTTGTCAATTCTTCTGATGCTTCAAATGTATTAGCATATTATGCAACAATTATGACGAAGGATGAGTCAGAGTCAACTCGAATCAATCTTATTCCAGAACTTGATAAACTTAGTAAATTTTTAGCGGATATAGATTCTGATTGCTATTACTATAATAATTGGAAATAGAATAAAACCCAAACTATTAACTCTAAAGATGCAAGTTGGATGTTGGCATTTTATGCTAATTCAATGACAAATATGTTTTATTTAGAAAATCGAAATGAAAATTGGAATAAAATCCTTGCAAATAAAAATAGAGAAGAAAATCTTAATAACTACCTTAAAAGCGGAATTGTTATTGAATACAATCCGAATTTAAATAAAACTTACACCCTTGAAGAAATAGAATCATCACCAATAAAACCCGTTCTATCGGTAAGCCAAAATACAATTACCCTTGAAGAAGCCAAAAATAATAATATCGTAGATGTATCAATCGATTTAACAGAGCTTAATAACAATGAAAACTTCTGGTGTTCAAGCGGATTATCCATAGAATATGACAGCAGATTAGAACCTGTTAAAAATAATTTTGGTGGTATTAAAGTTGCTGTAGGCGATGCATCAAATCGACTTACTCCATGTAATCCAAAATGCAATGAAGAAAACAACCATATATTTATAGTAACGGCAGGACAAAGTGATTTCGGAACTGTTGGAAATGTTATAACAATTCCATTTAAATTGCCGTCTGATGCAGATTACGGCGATCAGTACAATATTGATCTTGTATACACTGGAAATGAAGTGTTTGCTAATTTTAATGACGATGAAACAAGTGATTTGATGCAGGCATATCTTTTTACCAAAGGTCTGAATAATGGATATATAAAGATAGAAGAATATGTACCAACCACCACTACAACAACGACTACTACTCCGGCTTGGCGGGAAGCATACAGAGAAAAACTGCTTGAAATTATGAGAAGTGATTCTTATGTTAGCATAGACGAAGCCGGAGAAGATATGTGTTCAACATATGCAATCCGTGATATAAACGGTGACAACATTCCCGAATTGTTTGTAAACTATCAGCCAATAGGTGCTTCAGGTTCAGAACTATATACATATTATAATTCTGAAGTTATCGAGCTTATGTATCTGCCAAGAGGAGGATTTCTCTCGCATTGCCCCGATGAGGGCTTGATAGAAAGCTCTGGCGGCGGCGGAGCAGGCGGTTGGGGATATACCGATTATTCAAAAATAGTTAATGGCGAAGTTGTAACTGTGGATTCTTTTTTTGTAAGTTGGGCAACTGTTCCTAATAAATATACGAGAAATGGTGAGGAGATAACGGAAGAAGAGTATAATCGCTGCATTAGCGAATATGAAAACAAAAACTGGAAAGAAGTAGGAAGAGAAAACTTCTTTGAGGATCTTTGGTATACTTCGGATGATATAGAGTATAATTATTATTTCGATTATTATGAAGCTTCTCTTGCATTTACAGAAGACAAAGAAACTATTTCAATACGTAATACTGTAAATAACTTACCTGTATCATCAATTGGTACTTATTTCTTCTATAACACATCAGGAGTTAAAACACTGAATATTCCTGCGAATGTAAATAGCGTTCTGTTTGAAGTTTACAATTCAGAATCTCTTACTACAATAAATGTTGATAAGAATAATACATCTTTTACAAGTCAGGATGGTATTCTTTACAGCAAAGATATGACAAAACTGGTCAGAGTACCCAGAGCAAAAGATGTATCAGCATTTACAATTCCAAGTGATGTAACGGAAATTTCCAATTTTGCTTTCGAATCATGTGATAGCTTGAAAAGAATAGTTATTCCTGAAACAGTAACAAAAATTGATGATTGTGCTTTTTACCTCTGTCATAATCTTTCTTCTGTAACTATATTAAATTCCGAGTGCGTAATTGATGATGAATACAATGGTGAAGACGGCGTAACATTCTGTAATACGTGTATATATCCTAATGGCAATTATCTTGGAATTATTCAGGGATATGATAACTCTACAGCTGAGAAATATGCACAAAAATATGACCGTACTTTTGTTTCATTAGGAACAAATCCAGCGTTAACTACAACTAGTCCCTCCACTAACACGACTACTTCAACTACAACTATTACAATTACTACAACAGCTTCTATAACAACTACGCCACCTACAACCACGGAACCTGCATATTCTCTTGGTGACGTAAATGGAGATGGTTCTGTCGATTCTACAGACGCTTCAGCTGTGCTTGCTGAATACGCAGCAATACAGACAGGAAATGAATCATCATTTACAAACAAACAAGAAGAGGTTGCTGATGTTAATATGGATGGCACCATTGACTCATCGGATGCATCGGTGATACTTTCGTATTACGCATATCTATCTACAGGCGGAACGCTATCTATGGAGGATTATCTTAATCCACCGACAGAAAAAGGTTTTGATATTAAGGATTATCCAGTATACGGCTTACAGCTTTCAACTATTAAACAATCAGCTTCTGATTTTGATAAATGTATGGAAAACGAATTGTGTATTCTGTATTCCTATAAAGATCCTGCAATAAAATTTGCATTGGTTGATCTTAATAGTGATGAATCACCTGAACTAATTGTTACGTCAGGTGAGTTGGGCAGCGGTTCCTCCATAATAGCTGAGGTGTATACATTAATAGATAATAGTCTTGTAAAGTTGTGTCAATCTGGAGAGCGTTTATGGTATTATATGTGTGAAGATAATGTTATTGCATCTTCAAGTGTTATGGGACAGGGCTATGGATATTGTTATTACAATTACCAAATGAATTCTGAACTGAATTTAATTGAATATGTTTTCCATGATTATACAACGGGGAAAAAGGTTATCCAACATAGCAGCGGAAAAATACTTACCGAGGAAGAAGCTGCTGAAATACAAGAAAAGTATATTGAATTTGCTTTGGAGCTAATAGAATTATAAAACACGTAACAAATCCCCTCGATTCGAGGGGATTTGTTTATAATTATTAACGAAAGATAACTCGATTAATTTCATTTTGCTTAAAAATGAAAAAATTTTATTTCGACTTGATAAGCATCTCATAAGTAACGCCGTATTTCTTGGCTATATCCTTTGCGTATGATAGCCCCTCGGGTGAAGCAACTTCTACCTTGAATGAACGTTTTCCGTTATCGCTTTTCATAATAAGCGATGAAGCTTTTACACCTTCGCTTTCCATATTTATTTCGTCCACATCTGCGGCAAGCTTGTGCATATGAGTGTTATATATCACTCTGACCTGCTTTTTCAAAAGAGCCTTTACAGAGTCTTTGGCTATATAGAAGCCTTCTTCAAATGAAGTGGTAGAAAAAGTTTCGTTAAGGAGTAATAGGCTGTCACTTGTACATTCGGAGTATATGGATTTAAATCTCACGCATTCCTCACCAAGCCTGCCGAGATCCATTGTCTTATCCTCATCAGCAGGAAAATGGGTATAGATACAATCTACAGGCTTATATACAAATGATGATGCAGGCACAAATATTCCGCCTTGTGCAAGTACAAACATAAGACCTACCGCCTGTGTAATAGTTGTCTTGCCGCCTCTGTTAGCACCGGTAAGAATATAGATAGTGTGATCATTATCAAAACTGAGATTGTTGTATACTATATCTTCGCTGCTTCGCAGATTCATTGCAAGCTTTAAGTTATACAAATCTTTTGCATCCATAGATACATTTTCATCATCTGTAAGTTGAGCCTTGCAGAATTTAAAGCCTTTTTCCATATATTTGCTTATATACTCAGCAAATCGGATATAATACATGAACTCAGGAATTATCTGAGAAATATTAACAATAGCAATATCTGAATATCTGGTAAGGGTATCACGCAGCTTTTTAATAAGAGAATCCAGCATTTTATTTATTACCTTATCAAGATAAAATGTGGAATTGGCAGTGCCGTCGCCGTCAGGAGTTTTAACAACCGTTGATCTTATTCTTCCGTCAACAAAAGGAGTACTTCTTAGAGCCATATATGCTCCTGCATTCTCAATAAATTTGCCTACGCTGTGATCGTTGTTTTTATCTATCTGATGATAGTGCATATCACCGTCCCAATCAGTACCATCATGAAGCTTATTCTTTGAGGTTATTGCATCAGCAAAATTGCTTACGATATTTGACTTTTTGAAAGGCTTGTTATTTACGGATACAAGCCCCATGCTGACAGCTTCAAATCTCTCGTTGACGTTTATACCAAGAGTAACACTCTGTATACCTGATGCTTTGCTTTTTAGCTCTGCAATATCCTTTTTCATTTCTGCAAAGCAGGCTTCCTCATAAAGCTCATCAATATGCTTTTTAAAGTTCAGAAGACCTTCTGATTTAATTTTTGCGTTTGAAAGACATTCTCTCATAGCTTCAACGCACTTTATATAATCATTAAGCTCATCAAGTCTGTGCATAAGATGCCAGAAACCAAGTTTTTCGTCTGTTTCGATATGTGAACCGGTAAAATTCCTTATAAACTCTATTTTTTCAAAAAGCTCTGACATCTGCTTTCTGAGATCTGGAAGAAACAATATATCCACAAACACTTTTTGTCTGTATACGGCAACTCTTGGATCAGAAGTCATATTTGATATAATACTCATTATGAGATTTTGCTCTTTAATGTCAGAAGTAAGCTCACGGCAAATAATATCAAGTCCGAGGTCATGACAGGCTGAATCGGAAAGCTGTTTGTATTTTGTATCTTCATAATATGGAAAAAGAATGCTAAAGCGACTATTTTCTTTCATTTTGTAAAAAGCTCCTTTTTATTTATATTACCGGATTTTATTATAATAGGATAACAACTATCCTGACAACGTTCTATATTATATACAGCCATTACGATATTGGATTGCACATCTGTGCAACTATTTCTACAAGTTCTTCGTGTGATATTTTGTTATCAGCGTATCTTTTGATTATTTCAATTGCTTCATCACTAAAATCAAATCCTTCCATTTTAGCAGAAGCAACCTGATTCTGAACTGCTTTTTCAGTTGTAATCTCGTTCATACAAAATCCTCTTTATCAAGAAAAAGTTTACAATAAGCTATTGTACAATCTACATTCAATCACTTTTAAAGCAGCTGTATTCGATATTTTTCTTTTTAATAATTCCAATCTTCTTCTGCCTATGCGTCTATCAGCAGCTTTAAGTATATTAGCTAATCCCCAATAATCATTTTCAAAATGTTTTGAAAAAATCAAGTCTTTTGGTGTATCAATATAATCACGAATAAGAATAGAAATATTTGAAATATCCGTTTGATATGGATAATATTTTTTATCACCATTCAGATTTCTAATAAAACTCCAATCTGTATCAGAATCTACAAATTGCTTTGGGTAGTCAAATATTATTTCACCGTTCAAAGTAATCCAATATCGTGGTAAATCAGCAGAACCATACCTACTCTGCATTCTATATTTTGATAAATGGATTTGAAAATTAATTTTATCATCAATTATTTTATATAATTCTCTTTGTAACGAGCTCCATCTTCTCATAAAACCGCCCCTTTTTATATAATCTAAATAAAAGACCTTTTTAATGTATTATAGCAAATTCACAATAAGAAGTCAACTGAAATTATTGATGTTTCTTTCAAAATAACAATATATATTTCAAATTCCTATTTTTTCGATTCTTCGTATATATATTATTATCATGATACCCTGATCGTGGTAATCTTATATAGAAAGGAGAGATTAAAAATGTTCAGCAACAACCGCTATCTGACTTGTGGCATAGATTCAACGATACCGCTTGAATTGCAGTTATTCCTGTGGAATTGTGTTGATGAATTGCCTGCGGAAAGGGACTACTTGCAGGTGTTCAACCTTGAACCGTTTGGAGAAATGCAGAGAATCACTCACACATCAGAAAATCCCGAACACAAAATGGAATATCTTATTCCGTCAGAAAAGCCGATTGCCGAAAAGATTTATATAATCGACGACGGCGATCACTCAACAATGCTGCTTGCTGAAGAATATTAATGACAATGCCGCTCCTCCAGGAGCGGCTATTTTACGTTATTTTGGAGGAAATCAAAATGGAAGAAAAATTAATTTGCTCTCATTGTGGAAATGAAATCACAGATGATGACTACTCAATGGTCAACGGACAGATTGTCTGTTCTGACTGCGTTGAACGCTATTGCTGTACCTGTGACAGATGCGGAGCAACTATATTTGACTCAGACGCTTATGGTGACGAATATACGAATCTTTGCCGTTACTGTTACGATAATTATTACACACGCTGTGA
Source organism: Ruminococcus sp. (assembly GCA_017437285.1). Classification (GTDB taxonomy): domain Bacteria; phylum Bacillota; class Clostridia; order Oscillospirales; family Ruminococcaceae; genus Ruminococcus. The sequence continues at coordinate 17,990 of JAFSBM010000100.1, forward strand.
AAATTGTGATGCACTCGTTCACGTTGATGATGCATATCACTACAATAATTCAGACTACTGTTCCGAATGTTATCACGATATAGCTAACGAAAACAGTGCAATCAAGGAATATGGTTACAAGCCTGAACCTGTGTTTTTCGGCGAAAATCAGCGATATTTCGGCGTTGAGCTTGAAATTGACGGAGCAGGCAAGGACAGCGATAACGCACGAGAAATCCTCGATATTGGCAATGAGGACGGTGAACACATCTACATTAAATCAGACGGTTCTCTCGATAATGGCATGGAGATTGTAAGTCATCCCATGACCCTAGATTATCACAAGAATTATTGCTGGACTGAAATTATGAAAAAGGCTGTATCCCTTGGCTATCGTTCACATCAAACTTCAACTTGCGGACTTCATATTCACGTAAACAGAATTTGCTTTGGCGAGTCCAGAGAGGAGCAGGATGAAGTAATTTCAAGGGTGCTGTATTTCGTGGAGCATCATTGGAATGAGCTACTCAAATTTAGCCGTCGTTCTGAATACACCATTAACCGTTGGGCTGCTCGCTATGGATACGAAAACTCGCCTAAAGCAATTATGGATAAAGCCAAGAAAGGCAACTTCGGTAGATATGCCGCTGTCAATCTCTGCAATTACAGCACAATAGAATTCAGACTTTTCAGAGGAACGCTTAAACTTAATACATTCATAGCCACATTACAACTCGTCAACGAGATTTGCAATG
>JAFSBM010000101.1 GCA_017437285.1 Ruminococcus sp.
GACTTCCTATGACACATATCATTTACTGCGTTGACAAACCTTGCAATACACAAAGTATTACTGCGGTTTGTCGCCTTGTAACTGAATATGTGTCATATACGGAATTCTGCTCGTGTTCCGGTTTTTAGAGAACCCCATAAAAAAATCGTAAAAGTTGTGGAGTGGTTTGCTGAAAGCGAAAATAACAACAGATTTTTCACTCACCACAATCCCCATGAAAACAAAGATGTCTATATGGTAGCTCTCCGCAATGATTCAGGAGAATTAATCGGTTATTATGAAAAACACGAATACCGAAATGCAGAAACAGCGAATTTATACAAGAAAGGATGATTAAAATGAGTCCAGGCACTACTGATGTGATAGTAGGCACCGCTATTGCAATTGATCTTTTGCTTTTTCTTATTGCTTTTACAGCTTCTATAATCTTTTTTGTGCTGTTTAAATATACTCCCAAGGAAAAAGAAAAACAGCGAAAAATATTACGTATTTTTCTTATAATTTCATTATGTTTATTCGGAATTACAGCACTTATTTTTGGCAGCTTTGTAATATGGAGTAATCCACAAAATCCGAAATGACATATCTGATTTTCAACCGTTTATTTACGGAAATTACCATTGCAGGCTGTACCCCTGTAAATACAAATCAAGGAGAATTTATGTATACTTTACTTAAAACAGATAATAAAGCCCGTCGTGGACAGGTAGAAACAGTTCACGGAACATTCCAGACTCCCTGCTTTATGAACGTGGGAACTTCTGCCGCTATAAAGGGCGGTATATCCTCAATTGACCTTAAAGGACTGAAAACACAGGTTGAACTGTGCAACACATACCACCTGCACCTCCGCCCCGGCGATAAAATTGTAAAGGAAATGGGCGGACTTCATAAGTTTATGAACTGGGATAAGCCTATTCTCACAGACAGCGGCGGATTTCAGGTATTTTCCCTTGCAAAGCTGAGAAAGATAAAGGAGGAGGGCGTTTATTTCGCTTCCCATATTGACGGTCACAGAATTTTTATGGGACCCGAGGAAAGTATGCAGATTCAGTCAAATCTCGGTTCAACTATAGCTATGGCTTTTGATGAGTGCATTGAAAATCCCTCCACATACAAATACACAGCGGATTCAATTGAGCGTACAACCCGTTGGCTCTACCGCTGCAAGGAGGAAATGGAGCGTCTTAACAGCTTGCCTGATACAATCAACAAAAAGCAGATGCTTTTCGGTATAAATCAGGGTTCAACATATGATGACCTGCGTATTAAGCATATGGAAGATATTGCAAAACTCGACCTTGACGGTTACGCTATCGGCGGTCTTGCAGTTGGTGAATCCACCGATGAAATGTACAGAATAATTGACGTTGTAGAGCCGTTTATGCCTGTAAATAAGCCCCGTTATCTCATGGGTGTAGGTACTCCCTCAAATATTATTGAGGCTGTTGCAAGAGGCGTTGATATGTTCGACTGCGTAATGCCAAGCAGAAATGCCCGTCATGCAACTGTTTTCACATGGAGTGGAATAATGCATCTGGGCAACAAATGTTATGAAACCGACCCACGACCTGTTGATGAGGAATGTGACTGCCCAACCTGCCACAATTTCAGCCGTGCATATATCCGCCACCTTTTCAAGGCAAATGAGCAGCTTGCAGGCAGACTTGCAGTTCAGCACAATCTCTATTTCTACAACACTCTCACAGAAAAAATCCGTGACGCTATTGACGAGGGACGCTTTGAGCAGTTCCGTCAGAAATACTCCGTACTTTTAGCAACAAGAATTTAAGGTGATATAATGATAACAGCTATTTTTGACCTTGACGGTACAATTGCAGATACTATTGAAGATTTGGCTGATGCGGTAAATTACGGACTCCGACAGCTTGACTTACCCGAACACAATATTGAAAGCTACAAGCAGTTTGTGGGAAATGGTGCGATGAAGCTGTGTTACCGTGCTTTGCCCGATGATAAAAAGGATATGACGGAAACTCTCCATAACCTTTTCGCTGAATATTACAATGTTCACTATCTCGACAAAACAAAACTTTACGAGGGTATAAAAAATACTCTTAATACCCTTGCGGCAAACGGTGTAACTCTTGCAATTGCCACAAATAAGCCACAGGATGCCGCACGTAAAATCATTGAAAAGCTGCTCCCCGATGTGCCGTTCACTAAAGTTTTAGGCGGATGTGATGAGCGTCCGAAAAAGCCCAATCCCCCTGTAATTGAGGAAATCCTCAGCGAACTTCCCAAAGACAATACCGTTTATATGATAGGCGACAGCAATGTTGACATTCAGACGGCTAAAAACTGCGGACTTATTTCAATCGGCTGTTTATGGGGATTTCGTGGCAAAGCAGAACTTGAAGCTGAGGGAGCAGACTTTCTTGCCGAAACTTCCTCGGACATTGAAAATATAATTTTGAGGTGAAATTTATGGTATACGATTCAGATTCATTCATCAGAAATATAATCGAACATTCCCAGCGAATTACCGCAATAATCGAGGCTACGGATTTTAACAATCACGGGCTTAACCCCAATATTATCCTCATTCCCTCTTTGTGGAATAATATCAATGACGCTCTTGTGGTATGGGCAATGGATACAAAGCCTGCCTATGAGGAAGAATGCCGCAAAATGGCTGAAATGATACTCCGCCGTGCAGGAAAGCTTACCGATGAAGCTGAAACATATCTTGCTTCAATGAAAAGTCTGAGAACGGTTTATACCTCGGATTTCCCCGAAATGGAATTCAATCAGAAAGACTGCATGGTGTTCCTCAATGCCTACGACAACTTTATGTATATCTTTTACACATCTTGTCCGAGAGTTCAGCGTACCCTTGACCACCTCGGTTCGGATTATAAGGAAATCTGCTCTATGCGTGAAAATTTCCTGAAAAATATATCGGGGGGAACTGCACCTGCTGTAGAAAAATCATATGCCGCACCTAAAACAGCAGTTCCCGAAAATCAGCCCAAAACAGCTGATACACCACCGAAAACTGACGATACAAACGAGCTTCTCCGCCAAATTTTAGCGGAAACAAAAAAGACAAATGAGCTTCTGACAAAGCTGCTTTACAAATAGGAGAAATATAATGGCTAAGAATAAAGAAGAAAAAAAAGAACCGATTGTCTATTCCTATGAAAATCTTCAGAAAATTGAGGACCACATAGAAAAGAATTTCGGCGTTATAGAAAATTATTTGCAGGAAACTGACACAGACGACATAAAGCTGAATATTTACGCTATTCCCCCTACGGTAGAACATCGCTGTCTTACTCTTGTTACCGCAGGTATGGGTGCGTGCAGTATGGACGTTCCCGAAGAATTTGAGGACAACAAGCTTAACCGCTGTGAACTTGTTATGATGCTGCCCCCCGACTGGAATATTCACGGCGATGAACTGGAGGACTGCTGGCCGCTGCACCTGCTGAAAATCCTCTCCCGTCTGCCCTTCAAGGAAAAATCATGGCTGGGCTGTTATCACACTGTTGATTACGGTACGAATTTCGCCTCAAATACAGGTTTCAGTGCTGTTATGATTATGCCTGCTTCAAGGGATATTGACGTTTGCAGATGTGAACTCCCCGACGGTGAAATCATAAACTTTTACCGTGTTTTCCCCCTCTACAACAGCGAACTTGAATTCAAATGCCTTAACGGCTCAGGTGCGCTTCTTGACAGATTTGATGCGGATTTCGACTTTATAGCTGACATTGACCGTCCCTCCGTTATTGAGGATGATTTCCGCAATGTCATTGATACTGTTGAATCCCATTCCTCAAAAATCGAGAAAAAAGAGCTTGACACGCCTATGATAAGCGGTGCAAATCATATTGCCGCTTTCTTCCGCTGGATTATGGAGCATAATATGCTCAACGATGATTTCGTTGACTTTTTCGAGGAAGAAATTGCCGCTATAAAACAGGGAAAAACAGATATAAGAAAGTTTATAATCAACTCCCTCGGCGGCGAATTCCTTATGGATATGCTCAATGACGAGGGTGCGGCATTTGCCGATTATTACTACAATTTCTATCACGGCGAGGACGAACCTTGCTTCCCCGGCGATGTGGATAATGTGGCTATGGATTTCTTCGGCGAGGAAAAATACAACTGCGAGGAATTCGGCGATGAGGCATATCTTTTTGTTCCCTATGATGAAAGTTACTACAAGGCAATGTGCAAATATATCAACAAGAATTACAAGAAATTTCTCAAAGAAAAGGAGCAGAAATAATGTATAACATCGGTATTTTAAGTGCAGGAATCATTGCAGGAGTTATGGCTGAAACTGTAGCAAAAATGGAAAATGCACAAATTCTTGCAATTGGTTCAAGGTCTGATAAAAAGGCACGTCAGTTTGCGGAAAAGTACGATATTCCCACATATTACGGCAGTTATGAGGAGCTTGCCGCTGATGACCGTCTTGACCTTATTTACATTGCAACTCCCCATTCCCGCCATTATGACGACTGTATGCTCTGCATTGAAAATGGCAGAAATATCCTCTGCGAAAAGGCATTTACCGCAAATAAAAAGCAGGCTGAGGAACTTTTCAAAGCCGCAAAGGAGAAAAATGTATTTATCACCGAGGCTATCTGGACAAGATATATCCCTATGAGAAAAACTCTTGACGATATTATTGAAAGCGGAGTTATCGGCGATATTATGTCACTTACTGCAAATCTCGGCTATCCCCTTTCCCATATGGAAAGACTTATAAAGCCTGAACTTGCAGGGGGTGCATTGCTTGACCTTGGTGTATACGCTCTGAATTTCGCTGTTATGGCTTTTGGCGAGGATATTGCGGATATAAAATCCAACTGCACTAAAAACGAATACGGAGTTGATATGCACAACTCCATAATTCTCACATATGCAGACGGAAAATCTGCTGTACTTCACAGCAACTGCTACTGTCCCCTTGACAGAAAGGGTATAATCTACGGCACAAAGGGCAGAATTGAATTTCACAACATCAACAATTGTGAGGGAATTGACGTAATTCTCCACGACGGCACACAGAAACATTATCCCACTCCCCCACAGATAAGCGGCTATGAGTACGAGGTAATTGCATCACTTAAGGCCATTTCCGAGGGCAAAAAGGAATGTTCAGAAATGACTCACAGGGAAACTCTTTTCATTATGGAGCTTATGGACAGACTCCGCAATGATTGGGGAATAGTTTATCCATTTGAGTAATAATGGCGATAAACAAAAAATCCGAAGAAGATTTCGTTTCTTCTTCGGATTTTTTTAGAGATGCCCCTCATATTGTTCAGATTGCATTTCCAATAAAAGCAATATAATAAAAACATTCTCCCAAATGAAAAACGTCTGAAACAGCGGTTTAAATCTCATAAAATAAAGCACTATAAATGTCACCGCATATAATATCGACAGTAAGGAAATTATTCGCTGTTTTTTACTTTTTGAAGATACAGCTGTCAGAATAAAAGAAACAGCAGTCACAAGCATCAGGCATATTGCAAAATAATTATGAAGATTAATAGTTATAGGAGTTGGTGCTTCGCTGAAAAAGTTATACGGAAAAAACGCTGTTCCGAATATACACAGTAACACAACTGAATAAACAATCTTTTTAATTACGCTCATTTTCGTTTTTACTAAATAATAAATAAGCATCACAATGATGAAAACAGCTATAACAAACCATACCACAGAAGTCATACGGCTCAATCCAACATAAGCCGAAAATGAAATTCCGAAGTCATATCGGTGATTATCGGTCATCCAAGCTGATAATACAGCAAAAATATTTGCCAAAAGAAATAGTATTCCTGCAATAATTGGAATTTTATTTTTTAACTTATCCATTTATAATTTCTCCGTTAGTTCTTATTGTTACTAAATAAATGGCAGCTCTAAAAATCGTCGTTTATTTATAATTCGAGTGTAATATTTTTCGCTGTTGGTATATATTCCTCACATTCAACACCGCATTTTCTGAATAAAAACGCTGACGCTTTTGTGCTTTCGGAATCGGCATATTTATTGCTCTTGTACACCACTTTTTTAATTCCCGACTGAATTATTGCCTTTGCACATTCGTTGCAGGGGAAAAGGGTTACATAAAGTGTACAGCCCTTTAAATTAGCGGAATTTCTGTTGAGAATTGCGTTAAGCTCCGCATGGCACACAAAGGGATATTTCGTGTCAAGAGTGGTTTTCCCCTCTCTCTCCCATGGCATTTCGTCATCATTACAGCCTGTGGGCATTCCGTTATATCCCACCGCTACAATTTTTCTTTCATCGTTGACAATACAAGCACCGACCTGAGTGTTGTTGTCCTTGCTTCGCTGTGCCGAAAACATGGCAATTCCCATAAAATATTCGTCCCAGCCTATATAATCCGTTCTTTTCATTTTCCCACCTCGGAATCGGAATTTTTTTATAATTATATCACAGATTTCCCCTTTAGTCAACCTTTTTGAACACGAAAATCCCCTGTTCGCATCGAAATACGATGTTTCGCTTTAAATGTTTTATGTAATTTACAGTTTGTTTAATATCACCTTGAAATACCCTTAAAGTAACCTTAAATCAATGTAATTCTGCACATATTTATGCGGCAACCTTTGTTTATAACCACGTTTTTTTATTTTTGAAAAATAAAAGCATTTTTTGAATTGATTTTTCTTTTTTAGCAGTTTATAATTATATATAGAAATAACTTCGGGGATTATCTAAAGGGCATCTCTAAAAACCCCTTTTGAGAAAAAAAGCTATGCACGTCATCTGCTTCGTCAACCTCCCTTGGAGTGCGACAGCACGCCTTCGGAAGGTTTCCTTACAGCTGCCATACCTATCTGTTTTTCCTTTAACCAAACGAGTTTTTAGAGATGCCCTAAATTTTATATATGGAGTGATTTATATGAAATCAAGAAAAAGAAAATTCCTTTCTCCCCTTTCCATGGCAATTGCGGCAGCTTTGGCAATTCCCTGTATGCCTATCAATGCTTTTAATGCAAATGCCATTGGCGAAAGCCTTTGTATCAACGAAGTATGTGCAAAAAACAGCACTCATACTGCTCCCGACGGTCAATGCTATGACTGGATTGAGATTTACAACAGCGGCTCATCTGCTGTTGATTTAAGCGGCTTCGGATTATCCGACAAGGAAACCGAACTTTTCAAGTTCACTTTCCCAGCAGGCTCATCAATCGGGGCAGGTCAAAGACTTATCGTTTATTGCGATTCCGTAATGCCTGAAATCAGCGGAGCATATACTGCTGCTTTCGGTCTTTCCACAAGCGGTGAAACTGTTTATCTCACAGCTCCCGATTCTACTATTTGCGATACTGTGGAATTCCCTGCTCTTGCCAGCGACCAGTCTTTCGGCAGATATCCCGACGGTTCTGAATCATTCGCTACAATGAGCATTTCCCCAAACACGGCAAACAGCGAAAGCGGAGTGCTGAAAAAAGACGTTGCAGAACCGATTTTCTCAAAGGAAGGCGGTTTCTACGACAGCGGATTTAACCTCAACATCACCGTTCCCGACGGTATAACTGTTTATTATACAACTGACGGCAGCGTTCCCGACAGCAGTTCACAGCGTTACAGCTCCCCTATTGCAATTTCCGATATTACATCACAGCCCAATTATCTCAGTGCAAGAACTGACATAAGAGGCGGCACAGTTACTGCTCCAACCGAGCCTGTTGATAAGGCTATGGTAATCAACGCTGTTGCTATCGACCAGAACGGAAATGTCAGCGATACTGTTTCAGCCGCATATTTCATCGGCTACGGCAACCGTGCTTCATATTATCAGAATGTAAAGGTAATTTCCCTTACAACCGATGAGGATAACCTTTTCGACCACGACAAGGGAATTTATGTTCTCGGTGCTACATATGACGAATGGAAAAACTCCAACGGCGGCGGTGCATTTGCTCAGGACTGGCAGATTCCGGGAAACTACTCCAATAAGGGCAGAGAGTGGGAGCGTCCTGCAATTATGCAGATTTACGAGGACGGACAGGTTAAGCATACACAGAGTATCGGTATCCGTATTCACGGCGGTGCTTCAAGAAGTCATATGCAGAAAAGCTTCAACATCTATGCCCGTGCTGATTACGGCGTTTCAAAATTCGATTTCAACCTCTTTGACGGCGATTTAAGAAGTGAATACACAGGAAAGAAAATCAAGGAATTCGACAGCTTTATGATAAGAAACGGCGGTAATGACGCAAGTGCAACCCGTTTCCGTGATAAGCTCAATCAGGCACTTGTGGCTGACCGTGATATGCTCCAACAGGCTATGAAACCCTGCATCGTATTCATCAACGGCGAATACTGGGGACATTACGAAATCACCGAAAAATTAAGCGATGACTACGTTGAGGCTCACTACGGCATTGACAAAAACGATGTTTGCTTAATCAAAAACGGCGAACTTGAAGAAGGCACAGAGGCTGATTTTGCAGAGTGGGAAAGCTTGCAGAATTGGTTCAACTCCAACGATTTATCACAGGAGTCAAATTACAATCAGCTTTGCGAAAAGGTGGATATGCAGTCATTTATCGACTATATGTGTGCTGAAATCTACTATGCAAATATGGACTTCTCACCCAACAATACCGCTATCTGGAAAGCAACCTCTGTTTACCCCGATAACGAATGGGGCGACGGAAAATGGCGTTTTATCCTCTTTGATACGGAATACAGCACAGGTCTTTACGGTTTCTCAGGTCCGACAGCTTCCCATAATACTTTCAATATGGTGCTTCAGAACAAAGGCTTTTTCTCAGAGCTTTTCAAGAATGCCCTGAAGAATAATACTTTCAAGCGTCAGTTTGCAACTACATTTATGGATATGGCAAACGAGAATTTCAACACCGACAGAGTTATGGCAATGATTGAGGAACTTACAAATGAGTACCGTGATATGACGATTGATACTCTTGACCGTTTTGAGCCTAAGAATGTAACTCAGACAGAAACTCCAACAGAGCCACAAAATCCTGGCGGATTCCCTGGATTTGGCGGCAACTGGGGCGGCGGCAACTGGGGCGGAAATACTACACAGCAGGATAACCCCACAATTTTCAACAACGAGGTTGACGCTGTTAAGTCCTTCTACCGTGATAGAAATCAGAATGTCACACAGCAGCTTCGCAACACCTGCGGATTAACAGGAAATAAGGTGAATGTTACTCTCAGCAACAATTCCGCACAGGGTACAGTAATTCTCAACACAATTACTCCTACATTCAAGGATAACAAGTGGACAGGTGCTTATTACACCGATTATCCAATTACTGTTACAGCCAAGCCCGAATCAGGCTATCAGTTCTCCCATTGGGAAACATCTGACGGCAAGACAATCAACTCCGCAACAGCTGAAATCACTCTCACTTCCGATATGACAATTACAGCTGTTTACAGCCAGTCACAGGGCGGAACTATAGGCGATGTCAACTCCGACGGAAATATTTCTGCCGCTGACCTTGTACTCCTTTCAAAATTCCTCCTTGGAACTGAAAAGAATATCAACAATAGTCAGGCTGATGTTATTACCGACAACAGAATTGACGTTTACGATATGATTAAACTCAGAAAAATTGTAATCGGATAATACAGCAATAAAAATCACAGCACATCACAGCGGAAAATAAGTGATGTGCTGTTTTGTTTAAGGGCATCTCTAAAAACCGCAATATTTCAGTTGACAGAATGTTGAAAAATATGGTATAATAAAGGGCATCTCTAAAATGAATTTAAAATATCGTATAACGGATAATATAGGTGAAGTTATGAATCTCAATTATAAAACTTTCAAGGGCAATAAATCGGAAGAATTCGCCCATGCCGCAGATGTAAGACGAATTGTTTTTATTGACGAACAGGAATTTTCCTATGACCTTGATGATGTGGACGCATATGCTCATCATGCCGTGGTTTATGACGATTCCACTCCCATTGCCGCAGGAAGATTTTTCTTCGATGAAAATAATATTCCCCACATAGGACGGGTTGCCGTTCTGAAAGAATACCGCCGCTATGGTGTGGGACGGTATCTTATGGAGGTCTTAGAAAAGCTTGCTAAGGAAATCGGTGCGGAGTACGTAACTCTCGGTGCTCAGCTGCGTGCATCGGGATTTTATGAAAAGCTGGGCTACATTCCCTACGGCGATTTGTACTATGAAGAATACTGCGAACACATCAATATGAAAAAATATTTGTGAGAATTATCGAATATTGCAGTTTTTGACTTGACGTTCCGTTAATAATATGTTAAAATTAGATGATAGTAAAATGAGGAGATAAATCCAAAATATTATGAGAGGAGTTTTACTATGTTAAAGAAATTCATTTCAGGAGCTATGTCAGCTGTTATGCTGGCAGCTTCAGTCGGAAGCAACGCAATTCCGTCAGTTTACGCAGCCGACACTCCTAACTATGCAGAGGCTTTGCAGAAATCTCTGTTCTTCTATGAGTGTCAGCAGGCAGGCCCACTTCCCGAATGGAACAGAGTTGAGTGGCGTGCCGATTCAACTATGATTGACGAAATCAAGGGCGGCTGGTACGATGCAGGTGACCACGTTAAATTCAATATGCCTATGGCATATACTGCATCTGTCCTTGCATGGGGACTTTATCAGTACCCCGACGGCATTGAAAGCTGCGGTGAAATGCAGAACTATGTCAACAACCTTGAATTTGTTATGGATTACTTCGCTGACTGCGACCTTGGCGACGAGGTAGTTTTCCAGGTTGGTAACGGTACTATCGACCATACATGGTGGGGACCCGTTGAGGTTTATCAGTACGGTATGGAGGATTCAGGAACTTCCTACGAGGAGGCTCGTCAGACATACAAGGCTTCTGAGGGATGTTCCGCTGTATTTGGTGGAATGGCTGCCGCACTTGCAGCAGGTTACTGTGCTCTTGACGGCAGAGTTGACGACAGCAAACGTGCTGAATATCTTGAACACGCTGAAAACATCTTCAAGATTGCATCTACAAATCCAGGAAATGATACATATAACGACAGTAACGCATCAGGCTTCTATCGTTCAAGCCATTTCTATGATGAACTTTTCTATGCTGCAAACTGGCTCTATATGGCTACAGGCGACAAGGCATATCTTGACAAGGCTACAAGCTATATCCCCAACCTTGACAAGGAACTTGGACAGGACGTTCTGAAATACACATGGTGTATGTGCTGGGATGATGTAATGCAGGGTGCTATGCTCCTTTACGCTATCAACAGCGGCGACCAGACTTATGTTAATCACGTTAAAAAGCACGTTGATTACCTTACATATGATTCAAAGAAGGTTGAAGGAAAGCTTGCTTATATCGACAGCTGGGGTTGTGCAAGATACGCTCAGGCTGCTGGGTTTATCACAGCTGTTGCTTCTGATACTGTTCTTGCTGATACGGATACATCTGATTACGTTGAATTCTATGAGGATCAGATTAACTTTGTTCTCGGCGATAACTCCACAGGTCAGAGTTACGTTGTAGGCTACGGCGACAAGCCTGCCCACAATGCTCACCACAGAACTGCTCATGCTTCATGGAAAAATGACATCTATATGCCTGTTCAGAACAGACACGTCCTCTACGGTGCTCTCGTAGGCGGTCCCACAGAGGGCGGCGACTATGAGGACGACAGAAACAACTACATCAACAACGAGGTTGCTACCGACTATAACGCAGGTTTCACAGGTCTTCTCTGTAAAATGGTTGACAAGTACGGCGGCAAGGGCGATCCTACATTCCCTCAGCCAGAGGCTCATGACGGTCCAGAGTTCTTCATCGAGTGCCTTTCAAAGGGCGGCGATTCCTCAGGTGTTACAATCAGCTTCAAATTTGTAAACCATTCAGCTTGGCCTGCAAGAATTCAGGATAACCTTTCATTCAGATATTATATGGATATGAGCGAGGTAATTGCGGCAGGTTATAATCCCGAAGATCTCGTTATCCGCTGCGACCGTGACCAGTCTGCAATGTACGCTTCAAAAGGGGTAAAACCTGCTGAAATCTCAAAGCCTATCCAGTATGACGGCGATATCTACTACATTGAAGTAACACTCCCCGACGGCCGTGCAGTTATGCCTGTTTCCGAGGGTATGCAGAAGTGTGAAATCCTTCTTGCTCTTGTAATGCCCAACTATGCAAGCGGCTGGGATTCTTCAAACGATTTCTCTTATGAGGAAATTGCAAATGCTAAGGGTACAACCGATGAAGCAGGAACTGTAAACGGAATTGTTTCAAAGTATGTTCCTATATACATCAATGGCGAACTTTACTACGGTGAAGAACCTGACGGCACATCTGCTGACGGAAATGCTTCCGTAGTTACAAAGCCCCCTGTAGCAACCACTACAACAAAACCCGCTGAAACTACAACTACAGAGCCTACTACTACAAAGCCTGTTACAACTACTACAACTCCCGATGTAACAGTTCCAAGCGGCGGCAATGATGACGTTGTTTACGGTGACGCTAACCTTGACGGTGATGTTACAATTGCCGATGCTGCTGCAATTTTACAGCACCTCGGAAACTTCGATAAGTACGCACTTTCTGAAAAAGGCACTCTCAATGCTGATTGCTACAACCCTGGCAGCGGTATTACAGCTGCTGACGCACTTGCAGTTCAGAAGTTTGATGCAAAGCTTATTTCAGCACTTCCCGAAATTGAATAATTTCTCAAACCGCATAAAGCCTTGTGCTTTATGCGGTTTTTTCATTCCCCCTCTTGACAAAAAGAACTTTTTATGATATGATATGCAATATATTGCATATCAGGAGATGATTATAGGGCATCTCTAAAAACTCGTTTGATTAAAGAAAAAACAGATAGGTGCGGCAGCTGCAAGGAAAGCTTCCGAAGGCGTGCTTTCGCACTCCAAGGGAGGTTGACGCAGCAGATGTCGTGCATAGCTGTTTTTTCTCAAAA
>JAFSBM010000102.1 GCA_017437285.1 Ruminococcus sp.
AGGGCATCTCTAAAAACCCCTTTTGAGAAAAAACAGCTATGCACGTCATCTGCTTCGTCAACCTCCCTTGGAGTGCGACAGCACGCCTTCGGAAGGTTTCCTTGCAGCTGTCATACCTATCTGTTTTTCTTTAATCAAACGAGTTTTTAGAGATGCCCTATATTCTTGGTCTGACTGATTGTAAAAAGCCATATAAATGATAAAAACCATACAAAGCTAATAAAATGGCTGAGTATGGTTATTTTTAGAGATGCCCATAACAAAAGGACAGCCGAAGCTGTCCTTTTACAAGTATTGGATTTTTATGCTACAGGAAGCTTTGCAATAAGCTTTGCGTCAAACTTCTGGATTGCAAGAGCATCAGAAGCTGTAATACCCTCTGAACCGTCAACATCGGCATTTGTTTTGCCCTGCTCGGAAAGCTCGTACTTGTCGGAGTTGCCAATGCTCTGGAAAATAGCAGCTGCATCGGCAATTGATACAACACCGTCACAGTTTGCATCGCCTGCAAGTATGTCGCTGACAACAGGAGTTGTAGTTGTATCCTCATTAGGCTTAGTTGTAGGCTGTGTTGTCTTCTTAGGCTCTGTAGTTGGCTCTGTTGTAGGTTCTGTAGGATCTGTTGCTTCGGGAACTTCGGGGAGTGAACCGTCAGGCTCAATACCGCCAACGTGAACATCACCGTCATAAATACAGATACCCTCAGCCTTTACCTCGTTGCCAGTGCCGAAGAAAGCGTCGTCCTCTGTGAAGATTTTAAGACCCTCATAGCTTGTATCGTTTGTAGGATCCCACTTGTCGCCGTAGTACATACCTACTGTGAACTGATACTTCTTAGCGGAGTTTGCAATTTTGTAATCGTCAAACTTGATTTCTACATAATATGTATCATCAAGCTTGTCATACTTATGAATACCTGTGATAACGCCGTCAGCAGGAGCAGCTTCAACTGCTGCCTGGTCGTAAAGCTCGGAAGCCTTAACGCTGTCAACATTTGAAATTTCGGAAGCGTTGAAATAATATCTTACGGAAATGTCCTTTGAACCCTTTATGGAGTCAGTCATTACCATAAATGAAACCTTAGTAACACCGCAGCCGTCAGCGTTGAGGTCGTCAATACCGCAAGCGTTGATCCAGTAGTTGTTTCCGCCGCCCTCGCCTGCGATGAACTTAGGATCGGGTGGGAAATTCTTTGTAGGAGCCATATCCTCTGTGCCGAAGAATTCGTAAAGACCTGCACAAGCACCAACAAATGCAGCGTTGTAGTCGATTGTAACCTCGTTGTCAATCCAGTCGGATGTCATATCGTTATGCTCATCTGATGAACCCGGGCCGCCTGCGAGAGCACCGTAGAGAACGTATCTATGCTCATCGGGATCTTCACACTTTGTAAGACCTGAAGCAGCTCTGTGGTGTGGGAATTTAGCGGAATTTTCGTTGTAACCTACAATAAGGCTTCTGCTGCCGTGTGTAGGGCCGCCGGTTGCAGCAGCTTCCTCAAATGTAAGGTCATTTTCGCCCATGAGGTAGTGCATCTGCTTCTGAGCCCACTTGGAGAATTCGCCCGGCTGACCGTTATTTGTGTACTTGTCGTAAACAAGACCGATAAGCTGCATAGCTGTGTTGTAACGTGCAGAACCCCACTGATTGAGGAAGGCATAACCCTGAGGAGTTTCAAGTCCCTGCCATGTAGGGAGGCACTTCTGAACCTGTTCCCAGATATTTTCGAATACGTATTCGTTCTTACCCTGTGCCTTTCTCAGCATATTGATAAGGTCAACTTCGGGGTATTCCTGATTGATACGAGCCCAAACGCAAGCTGCACCGCTCCATACGTCATTCCAGCAGAAACACCAGCCGCTTGGAGCGTAGTAGTCATAGTAGGGAGCACCTGCTTCGAGGTATGAAACGTCCTCAGTACAGAGGAAGAGCCAGCCTGCTGCCCAGCAGAAATCGTCTACCCATTTTTCTGAACGGTAGTAACCCTTAGGGCCGTCAGCGTTATCGCTGAGAACAGCTTCTTCACCGTGCTTTTCAAGAGCAGTTACGCTGAAATCCCAGAGAGCCTTAGCGTAATCAAGGGATTTTTCAGCATATTCAGGGTCTGTATCCTTGAAGTTGAGGTAGTTGAGGGCGAGAGAAGCGGCAGCAGATGTTGTATAGTCAATCTGCGGCTTATCCGGTGTAAGGAAGAAAGCAGGTCTGCCCATTTCGTCAATTTCAGGGGAATTCCAGTAAGCGTGGTCAATATCACCGTCACCTACCTGATAGCAATGAGCGATAACCGCACCGCTGTCGTCACGGAATGTACATTTCATAAGGTAATCGTTGAAATAACGAAGAATTGTTTCAATATGGTCGTCCTGACCTGTCTTTACGTAGGAATCACGGAATTCGTAATAACCCCAGCCGAGAGCTGCTGCGGAATAGTTTTCGGGCATACCGAACTGAACGTGGTCACCTGCGTCGTGGAAACCGCCTGCAACGTCAACACAGCCGTCACCATCGGGGTCGAGAACGTCCTTGTACTTATCAATGAATGACTGTGAAAGGTTAGTACCTACGAAGTCATCTGAAATACCTGCAACAAGCTCAACCTTTGCGTCGTATGTATGGCAGTCGCCTCTCCATTTATAGCGGTTGTTTTCGTTTACTTCAGTTCCGCACATATTAGCGTCATAGAAGTAAATGGAATACTGCAATGCACGAGCGTAGTCGATGTCAAGACCTGAATCGTTTGCGAGAGAATCTGCAAGCTCCTCTGCGGCATTTACGGCAGGAGTAAGGGCTGTAAGCTGAGAAACAGCAACAGCGGCACACATAGCTGCGGAAATGACTTTTTTAAATGTTTTCATTCTTAAAACCTCCGTTTTCTTTCTTTTAATCTCGTTTAATTAATTTAATCTTATCCCTCTATAATTAAATGAGATTAATCAACATTTGGTATACTTATAATAACATACTTTTTCACAAAATGCAATAGCTTTGTTGCGATTTTTTTGAAAAAAAGTCATTTTTTGCGGTTGATCTGTTCAATTGTTGCTGTTTTGCCCTTTCTTAAAAGAAGTTTCACGGAGATTAACAGAAAGAAAATTCCTCCTGCAAATAGGAAAACTGAGGGAATTGCAATTCGCTGACCGCTTACACGCTGAATTGCAAATGCCTGAACAAGGTTGTCGGCATTGTGGAAGGTGAGGTCGTTTTCTTCAGCATATCGTGAAGCGGCGGATTTTTTGCTGCCTAAAATTGTAAATTCCTCGATTTGAGATGCACCCGAATCCGTGGGAGTATAGCCGATTGAACAGATGCCCAGCTGTTTCACCGTTTCGGGAATGTACAGGGATTTTATGCCGCACATATAAAAGGAACAGTCGCCCACGGATTTGAGGGAGTCCCCGAAAGAAACTGTTGAAAGGGAAGTGCAGCCGCTGAAACAAAAATCGCCGATTTCTGTGATGTTGTCGTCTATCTCAAAAGAGGTAAGGCTTGTACAGCTGCGGAAACAGGAGTCGGGAAGTCGTGTGAGATTGTCGGAAAGGCTGACGGCGGACAGCTTTTCGCAGCCGTTGAAACAACCCATTCCCACCTCTTTCACAGAATCGGGGAGAGTTATGCTTTCAAGGGAAAAACAGGCGTAAAATGCGTGATGTCCGATTTTTTCAATGGTGTTGGGTAGAGCGATGTGTTTCAGACTTCCGCACTCATAAAAGGCATTGTCACGGATTTCCGTCACACGGCAGCCCTCCACAGTCTGCGGTATTTCGATATAAGTCGGCTCGCCCTCGAAGCCTGTGACAGTAGCCTCGTTGTTGATTATTGTGTAGACGTAACCCGATTTTGTATCGGCGGCACAGGCGGAAAATGGCGGCATGGCTGAAATGGCAAAAGTTGCGGCAATGGCGGATAATTGGCTTAAAACAGCGATTTTTTTCATATGTATCTCCTTTGTAATTTTATTCTACGCTATTATTATAAGGTATAATCGGCAGGTGGGTAAAGCCAAAAATTCCCCGATAAATCAGCCTGATTCAACAGTTTTTCGTCCGAATTTACGGAAAATCCAAATCTGCGGCATAATTTTTTGTCGTAAAACAGGGAAAAGTGAAGAAATTTTCTTGAATATTCATACGGTTTCCGCCAATTCTTTCTGTGAGGTGATTTTTATGAAAAAATCGGGCAATTTAATTCTCCTTTTCGGATTGCTTTTTACAATACTTATTTCAGATTTATCGGGATTTATCCGTGACGGCAGGCGGCTTGAAAGCCTGCGGAAAAGCGTTCTGCGGCTTCATATTCTTGCGGATTCCGATGATGAATATGCCCAGTCCTTGAAGCTGAAAGTCCGTGACGGACTGCTTCAATCGGGGATTTTCGAAAGCTGCGATACCCTTGCTGAGGCGGAGTTGACAGCTTTGGAAAATCTTGATATAATAGAGGAAAAGGCAGAGAAAATTCTCCGTGAAAACGGCTGTAAACTCTCTGTTTCGGCTGAACTTGCGGACGTTGAATTTGATGAGCGTATTTACGGCGATATAACAATGCCTGCGGGGGAATACCGTGCCTTGCGTGTGAAAATCGGCTCTGCACAGGGAAAAAACTGGTGGTGCGTTATGTATCCGCCGCTGTGTCTGCCCCCTGCCTGTGAGGATAAAGACGGGGAAAAAGATGCTGCGAAAGATGGGGAAAAGGTTGAGAAATCCCCGAATGCCGAGGAATTTTTCACCGAGGAGGAACAGGATATTCTCCATTATCCCGAAAAATATGAAATTCGTTTTGCTGTGTGGGATAAAATCAAGGAGCTTATCGACAGATATGTTGTGCAGAATGACGAAAATGAATTAAACCCTTGACAAATGGGGAAAAATGGTGTATACTATTTGAGTAAGAAAGCAGAACACATCCGTTCTCACCGTAAGGCTAAGCTTAAACGGTCAATATGTAAATCTCTAATAGGATAATTGCGTATTGTGTGAGTGTGGATATTTCTGCACTCACTTATTTTATGTCCGGAGGTGCTTGAACATTAGCAAACAGGAACTGCAGATTAACGAAGATATTCGGGATAAAGAAATACTCGTTATCGACGATGAAGGAAAGAAGCTTGGCACAATGTCTGCCAAGGATGCCCAGAAATTAGCCTACGAAAAGGATCTCGATCTCGTAAAGATCGCCCCACAGGCAACCCCGCCGGTATGTCGTATTATGGACTACGGCAAGTATTGCTTTGAACAGGCTAAGCGTGAAAAAGAAGCGAAGAAAAACCAGAAAATAGTAGCTATCAAGGAGATACGTATGTTCTCCACAATTGATACCCACGATTTCGAAACAAAGGTCAACCAGGCTGTCAAGTTCCTTCAGGGAGGCGACAAGCTCAAGGTTTCAGTAAGATTCCGCAAAAGAGCAATTGCTCACCCTGAACTCGGTGCAGAGCTGCTTGATCGCTTCAAGGAGGCTGTTTCCGCAGCAGGTTCTGTTGACAAGCCGGCTAAAATGGAGGGACGCAGCATAGTTATGTTTGTAAGTCCCAAAAAGAACTGATAGGTTCTAATTAAGGAGGAATATTCAATGGCAAAGGTTAAGGTTAAAACTCATTCCGGTGCAAAGAAGCGTTTTAAGATTACAGGAAACGGCAAGGTAAAGTACCAGCACACAAACAAAAGACACAGACTTACACAGAAGGATACAAAGCGTAAGAGAATCGCTCGTAACGCAGGTGTTGCAGGCAGCGCTAACGCTCCTACAATCAAGCAGCTCGTTCCTTATATGTAATCTATCGGGAAATATGAGGTTTCCCAAACACGTTTATTACTAAGAATTCCGGAGGTATAAGATTATGGCACGTATTAAAGGTGCAATGATGACTCGTAAGAGAAGAAACAAGACATTAAAGCTCGCTAAGGGCTACTGGGGCGCAAAGAGCAAGCACTTCAAGATGGCTAAACAGGCTGTTATGAAGTCAGGCAACTACGCTTACGTAGGAAGAAAGCTCAAGAAGAGAACTTTCAGACAGCTCTGGATTGCAAGAATTTCAGCTGCTGCTAAGATGAATGGTATGAACTATTCTACATTTATGAACGGCTGCAAGAAGGCTGGCATCACACTCAACAGAAAGATGCTCTCCGAAATTGCTATCAATGACGCTGCAGGTTTCGCTGCAATCGTTGAAAAGGCAAAGGCTGCTCTTTAATCACAACTGTACGACAACACGCTCCTATATATAAAGAGCGTGTTTTGTTGTACTTGGAAAAGACAATTTCTGAGCAGTGCTGTCTGCTGCATCTGTGGAATGTCACCTGAGAATTTTGCAGTCTTTATGCTTGTTTTTTGCAGCCTGCCAAATAATCTGAGGAGGCGGTTGAATATTGGAAAACATTATTACATCTAAAGATAATCCCGTTATCAAGCTGTATCAGAAGCTTTCTTCATCGAAAAAAGAAAGGCTTCAATACGGCTTATTCGTGTTGGAGGGACTTCGTATAACCGAGGACGCACTCCGTGAGGACAGCGGAATTACACATTTGATTATGACAAAAAATGCCTATGAAAAATATGGCGAAAATCTATTACAGGCTGATTTGAGAAATACAAAAACGCTTGTTATTTCAAATGAACTTGGCAATAGAATTGCCGCTACGGATACAACACAGGGAGTTTTTGCAATATGCTCAATTCCTGTGGCTAAAAAGCCTGTTTTCGGGGATAATTGCAGATATGCCGTGCTTTACGGCTTGCAGGACCCCGGCAATGTTGGCATGATTATCCGTACAGCTGATGCTCTCGGCATTGACGGAGTTATACTTTCGGGCAGCTGTGACCTGTACAGCCCAAAGGTAATCCGTGCAACTATGGGTTCGGTTTTCCGTATGAATATTTTCATCGAAAACGACAGAACTGCACTTTTTGAAATGCTTGAAAGCAATGGTGTATGCTCATCTGCCGCTGTTATCGACACCGATGCACAGAGAGTTACCGATATAAGCTTTGAGGGCAGACAGGCGGTTTTCATCGGCAATGAGGGCAGCGGACTTCCTGCTGATGTTGCGGCACAATGTACAAGAAAAATTACAATTCCTATGAATGGCACGATAAATTCACTTAATGCGGCTATGGCTGCCGGAATTCTTATGTGGGAGTTGAGAAAATGAGCAATAAGAAATATTGGGTATGGCTTAGTATGGTTTTCGGCGGCGGCACAAACCGTTTATGGCAGTCATTGAGCTATTATAGCGATTTAAAGGATTTTTGCAGCGACCTTATTGCCATAAATGAGTGTTTAAAACTTACCTCAAAGGATATACAGAATATTCAATCATATAATTTAAATGACGCAGATGTTCTTATAAGGGAGTGCGACAGGAAAGGTATTTCCATAGTCACCTATGAGGATGCGGAGTATCCACGGCATCTCCGCTTTATTTCGGACCCTCCGCCTGTTCTTTTCTGTCTGGGAAATACAGCCTGTCTTTCGGGAACAAAAACCGTGACAAGCGTTGGAACAAGAAAAGCAGGGGAGTACAGCATTTCGGCGTGTAAAAGGGTATGCAGCGAGCTTGCACTAAAGGATTTTGTCATTGTAAGCGGATTTGCTCTCGGTATTGATATAACATCACATCTTGCGGCGGCTGATGTGGGGAAGCCTACAATATGCGTTCTCGGCTGCGGTGTTGATGTGGACTATCCAAAGGAAAATTACCGGTTCAAACAGAAAATTCTGCAATCGGGCGGTGTGTTTGTTTCGGAATATCCTCCGGGAACAAAGCCTCTGCCGGGGAATTTCCCAAGGAGAAACAGAATACTTTCATCTATCGGAAAGCTGACAATTGTATTTGAGGCGTCTGAAAAATCGGGTTCGCTTATTACAGCAAAAATGTCTGCTGACCAGGGACATGAGGTTTTCGTACTTCCTCCCTGCAATATTTTCTCCCCGTCCTATGGCGGAAATATCAAGCTTATGAAAGAGGGAGCAGTTCCCCTTACAAGTGTGGAGGATATTGAGGATTTTTTTCGCAGCAATCTGGAAATAGCCTCTGAATTGAAACGTGATGTATTTGCTTTCATTTTCGAAAATATGCTTTCGGGAACTCCCATGACTGAAAGAAATGATATAAATTTCGGCATGATTAATGGGCTTGAAGAATATGACGAAGAAAATGATTGTCCAGATGAGCTGATTGAGGATGATATAATCAGCGATATGGCTGTTACAGAGGAAACAGAGGAAGATGCCTATACAGAGAAAACTGTTGAAAATTCTGCTGAATCAGAAAAAAGCTCCGTGGAATACGAGGGCATAAAAAGAGAAATTGTTGAAATATTAAAAGTGCGTGGACGGCTTCACGCTGACATTATATGCAATGAACTGTTAGCTGACTCGGCAGAAATTATGACGGAGCTTACAGAACTTGAACTGCTGGGAGCTGTAAAGGTTTGTCCCGGCAGAATGTATGAGCTGACAGATTAGGGCGAATGACTCAGAGTCAATACGTCCTGATGCAACTATTTAAAAGGGAAGGTATAAATGGCAAATTTAGTTATAGTAGAGTCGCCTGCAAAGGCGAAAACAATACAGAAATATCTCGGAAAAGGCTATGAGGTTATAGCCTCTATGGGACATATCAGGGATTTACCGAAATCCAAACTGGGCGTTGACGTAGAGGACGGATTCAAGCCCCAGTATATTGATATGAAGGGCAAAGGCGATGTAATAAAGGATTTGAAAAAACGTGCCAAGAAGTGCGAAAAAATCTATCTCGCAACTGACCCTGACCGTGAGGGTGAGGCTATTTCATGGCATATCGCACAGATGCTCAAGCTTGACCTTGAGGACGATATCCGTGTGGCTTTTAACGAAATTACAAAATCGGGTGTTACAAATGGTATGAGTAATCCCCATAAAATAGATATTGACCTTGTAAATGCACAGCAGGCAAGACGTATTCTTGACCGTCTTGTGGGATATAAATTAAGTCCGTTTCTGTGGAAAAAGGTTAAGAGAGGTCTTTCGGCAGGCAGAGTTCAGACAGTTGCGGTAAGCCTTGTGGTTGACAGGGAAAAGGAGATAAATGCCTTTGTTCCAAGGGAATACTGGTCAATTGATGCGAAATTTACTGCTCCCGGCTCACGAAAGGTATTCGATGCGTCACTTCTCACCATTGACGGAGAAAAAGTGGAGCTTGCCAATCAGGAGCAGGCAGATGAACTGCTGAAACGACTGGAGGGTGCGGAATATGAAGTAACCGCCGTTAAAAAGCGTGTTACAAAGAAACAGCCTGCACCTCCGTTCATTACGTCAACTTTACAGCAGGAGGCTTCAAAAAAGCTTGGATTTACTTCAAAGCGTACAATGAAAGCCGCACAGGAACTTTATGAAGGTGTTGACATCGAGGGAATAGGTGCAGTTGGTCTTATCACATATATGAGAACCGACAGCCTGCGTATCTCCGATGAGGCAAAGGCTGCCGCTGCTGAATATATCGAAAATGTTTACGGCAAGGAGTATCTCCCCGATAAGCCGAGAGTATTCAAATCAAAGAATAACGCACAGGACGCTCACGAAGCTATTCGTCCGTCACTTCCTGAGCTTACTCCTGCCCGTGTAAAATCAAGCCTTACAAGCGACCAGAATAAGCTTTATGACCTTATATGGTCAAGATTTATTGCAAGCCAGATGGCAAATGCTCTCCTTGATACCGTTTCTGCGGATATATCGGCAAATGGCTGTGTATTCCGTGCGTCGGGATATTCTGTAAAGTTCAACGGCTTTACAGTTCTCTACGAGGAGGCAACTGAGGGCAAGGAAGCCGCTAAAAAGGAACTCCCGCCCCTCGCTGTAGGCGATAAGCCAAAGCTTAAATCAATTGGCGGAAATCAGCATTTCACACAGCCTCCTCCGAGATATACAGAAGCCTCACTTATCAAGGCACTTGAAGAAAACGGAATTGGCAGACCGTCAACTTATGCCCCTACAATTTCCACAATTACTGCAAGACAGTATGTTGAACACGAGGGAAAACAGCTTAAACCTACCACTTTGGGCGAGGTTATAACCGAACTTATGAAAGAGCATTTTCAGGGCATTGTTGATGCGAAATTCACCGCCGATATGGAAAGCAACCTTGATGAGGTTGAAAAGGGCGAAAAGGACTGGGTAGCAACTTTAAGCGAATTCTACACAGGCTTTGCCGCTGACCTTGAAAAGGCTGAAACAGCTATGGAGGGCAAGCGTGTAAAAGTTCCCGATGAGGAAACAGATGTTATCTGCGAAAACTGCGGTAAAAATATGGTTATCAAGTACGGCAGATATGGAAAATTCCTTGCTTGTCCCGGTTTCCCAGAATGTAAAAACGCTAAACAGCTTGTTACTGAATCCGACGGCAGCTGTCCAAGATGCGGCAAAAAAATGCTGCTGAAAAAATCCAAGAGGGGCAGAAGTTTCTACGGCTGCGAGGGTTATCCCGAGTGTGATTTTATGACATGGAATGTTCCCACTGCTGAAAAATGTCCCGAATGCGGAAAGACACTTTTCAACAAGGGCGGAAAATCAGGCAAGCTTATCTGCGAAAATGTGGGATGTACCTATGAAAGGGATATGAAGAAATGAGCGTAACGGTTAATGTTATCGGTGCAGGACTTGCAGGCTGTGAAGCCGCATGGGCATTGGCACGATATGGTATAAATGTAAGGCTTTATGAGATGAAGCCGCAGAAGTTCTCTCCTGCTCATAAGTACAAGGGATTTGCGGAGCTTGTATGCTCCAACTCCCTTAAAGCCGCAAGACTTGAATCTGCGGCAGGATTGCTTAAAACGGAAATGGAAATGCTGGGTTCTCTCACAGTTCCCTGTGCAAAGGAAAATTCCGTTGAAGCAGGTGGAGCATTGGCTGTTGACAGGGAAAAATTCTCTGATGCTGTTACTGAAAAAATCCGCACAAATCCTCTTATTGAGGTAATCGAGGGGGAAGTTACGGAACTTCCCGAGGGTATAACAATAATCGCCACAGGACCGCTTACCAACGGTGCTATGGCGGAAATTATAAAAAATCTCTGCGGTGAGGGATTGAGTTTTTACGATGCCGCTGCTCCCATTGTGACATACGAAAGCCTTGACAAGGAAAAGGTATTTTTCGCATCACGTTACGACAGGGGCGATGCCGATTATATCAACTGCCCCATGAATAAAGAGGAATACCTTGCTTTTTATGAGGCTCTTATTTCGGCGGAGCGTGTACAGCTTAAAGATTTTGAAACTCACCCATTCAGCGTATACGAGGGTTGTATGCCAATTGAGGTGCTTGCCACAAGAGGTGTTGATACTATGCGTTTCGGACCTATGAAGCCTGTGGGAATTACCGATGTCCGCACAGGAAAACGCCCATATGCGGTGGTACAGCTTCGACGTGAAAACAAAGAAGCTACCCTTTTCAATCTTGTGGGATTTCAGACAAATCTGAAATTCGGCGAGCAGAAGCGTGTTTTCTCAATGATTCCGGGACTTGAAAACGCTGAATTTATGCGTTACGGCGTAATGCACAGAAATACATTCATAAACAGTCCCGAACTGCTCAACTGTGATTTTTCCATGAGAAGCAATGAAAATATCTACTTTGCAGGACAAATCACGGGAGTTGAGGGATATATGGAATCTGCGGCAAGCGGTCTTATTGCAGGTACAGCCGCCGCAAGAAAAATCCTCGGACTTGAAAAAATCAATCTTCCCCGTGAAACAATGCTTGGAGCGCTGACCGCTTATATAAGCGATACTTTCAACAGCGGAAAATTCCAGCCAATGGGGGCAAATATGGGAATTCTTCCCGATATAGGCGAAAGAATACGTGACAAAAAGGAAAAATACGGCGTTTATGCCAACAGGGCAGTTGCCGCTTTAAGAGAGGAGCTGGATAGAATTGGCAAGGATAATTGTTGACGCTTTCGGAGGCGACAATGCACCTCTTGAAGTTATAAAAGGCTGCGAAATGGCTGTAAAAGAGTTCGGTGTGGAAATAATTCTCACAGGCAGTCAGGACAAAATTAAAAAATGTGCCGCTGATAACGGCATAAGCCTTGAGGGTATGGAAATTGTCCATACAGACGAGGTTTTTGATATACACGAAGAACCAAATCAGATTATAAAATCGGGAAAAAATACATCTATGGCAGTTGGTATGCAGCTTCTTGCCGAGGATAAGGGCGATGCTTTTGTATCCGCAGGAAGTACAGGTGCTCTCGTTATGGGTGCTACCTTTATTGTAAAGCGTATCAAGGGCATAAAGCGAGTTGCTCCCTCTCCTGTTTTGCCTGCTGATAAGGGTAGTTTTGTTCTCCTTGACGCAGGTGCAAATACGGAATGCCGCCCCGATATGCTGGTGCAGTTTGCGGTTATGGGAAGTGCTTATGCCGAAAAGGTAATGGGCAAGAAAAATCCTAAAGTGGGACTTCTCAACATCGGTGCAGAGGATACCAAGGGCAGAGAACTTGAAGTTGAAACATATAAGCTTTTGGAAAAATCGGGACTTAATTTCGGCGGAAACATAGAGGCTCGTGACCTCCCAAAGGGCGATTTTGATGTAGTCGTAACCGACGGATTTACAGGAAATATCGTGCTTAAACTTTACGAGGGAATGGGTTCGTTCTTTGCAAAGAAAATGAAGTGGATTTTTTCGGGAGCAGGGGTTCTCGGTGCATTGTTTTCAATGGGCAAAATCAAAAGCTTCAAAAAGCAAATGGATTACCGTGAAACAGGCGGCTCAGTTCTTATGGGTGCAAAAAAGCCTGTTATAAAGGCTCACGGCAGTTCTGATGCTGCGGCATTTTTCAATGCCGTAAGACAGGCAAAACTATGCGTTGAGGGAAATGTCATAGGTGCAATTGAAGAATACGTTGCGGCAAATTCGCAGAGGGACAATAAAGATGAATGATATTGAAAATATTATAAATTTTGAAAAAGAAATACGCTATGAATTCAAGGACAGAAATCTGCTGTTTAATGCCCTTTCACATTCCTCCTATGCCAATGAGAAGAAAAATCCCAAGGGCAGCAATGAGCGACTTGAATTTCTCGGTGACAGCGTGCTTTCTGTTGTTGTATCGGATTATCTGTACAAAAATCTCACATCCGTTGCCGAGGGAGATTTAACTAAGCTTCGTGCATCACTTGTATGCGAAAAGAGCCTGCACGTTTTTGCAAAGCAGATTAATTTAGGCAGATATATATTTTTAGGCAAGGGCGAGGAAAATACAGGGGGCAGAGAGCGTCCCTCAATCCTTGCAGACGCATTTGAGGCGGTTATAGCTGCAATTTACCTTGACGGCGGAATGGAGGCGGCAAGAAAGCATATTTTACGCTTTATCCCCGAAATTCCCACAAACGGCACAAAAATGGCATTCGGTGATTTCAAGACGGTTTTGCAGGAAATTGTGCAGAAAAATCCCGAAGAAAAGGTTGAATATGTCCTTATCGGTGAGGAGGGTCCTGACCACAACAAGCGTTTTGTGGTGGAGGTTATGCTCAATTCACAGGTAATCGGCAAGGGCAAGGGCAGAAGCAAAAAAGATGCGGAACAGCTTGCCGCAAAAGAAGCGTTGGAACTTATGGGATACAACACAGGAGTATGAAACATTCAAATATATCAATTTTTATTCCCCACATCGGCTGCCCTCACAGGTGCAGTTTCTGCGACCAGCGAACTATAAGCGGTGCGGAGAATATTCCCCACGGTGACGATGTGCGGGAGATATGCGAAAAGGCTCTGGCAGAGGTGAAATCCCCTGAAAATACGGAAATTGCCTTTTTCGGCGGCAGTTTTACGGCAATCCCACGGGCATATATGACCGAACTTCTTGAAGCGGCATATTCCTTTGTGGGAGAGGGAAAATTCAAGGGTATCCGCCTTTCCACACGTCCCGACTGCATTGACAGGGAAGTGCTGACAATTCTCAGAAAGTACGGTGTTACGTCAATTGAACTGGGAGCACAGTCAATGAGCAATAAGGTGCTTAAAGCAAATCAACGTGGACATTCCGCTGATGATGTGGAAAAAGCGGCTAAGCTTATCCGTGAATTCGGCTTTGAACTGGGCTTGCAGATGATGGTGGGACTTTATAACAGCACTGCGAAGCGTGAGCTTTATACAATGGACGAAATAATTAAAATTCGTCCCGATACAGTGAGGATATATCCTGTAGTTGTGCTTAAAGGAACAAGACTTGCAGAGCTTTATGAAAGCGGCGAGTACGCTATGATGTCTTTTGAAAAGATTATACAGCTTTGTTCAACTATGCTTCGTGAATTCAGCGATAACGGAATAGAGGTCATCAAATGCGGACTTCATGCCTCGGAATTTGTGGAACGGGATATGCTTGGTGGATTTTATCACCCTGCATTCCGTGAATTGTGCGAGGCTGATATATATAAGATGGCTATTCATCGTGCCGTTGCTGATAAAGAAAGTGGAATTTTACAGATTTTAAAAAGAAAAGTCAAGGGAGTGAGTATAGCCGTTCATCCCTCATGTATAAGCAAGGCAATAGGTCAGAATAAAAGTAACATTAAATATTTTCAGGAGCTTGGACTGAATATAAAAATTATCGGTGATGAAAATATCCCGAAATATCAGGTTGAACTGAGGTGAGCAAGTGTATCTTAAATCTTTGGAAATACAGGGCTTCAAGTCCTTTCCCGATAAAATCAGCCTTACCTTTGACAAAGGTCTTACTGCGGTTGTAGGTCCCAACGGCAGCGGAAAAAGTAATATCGGCGACTCTGTACGCTGGGTTCTCGGCGAGCAATCTACAAAAACTCTCCGAGGAAACAAAATGGAGGACGTTATTTTTTCCGGTACTGTTGCAAGAAAACCTATGGGCTTTGCCGCTGTTACCTTAAATATAGACAACTCCGACAATGTGCTTGCGGATATGGGCGATGAAATTGCCGTTACACGAAAGCTCTACCGAAGCGGAGAAAGCGAATATATGATAAACGGCAGGCAATGCCGACTTAAAGATATAAACGAACTTTTTATGGATACGGGACTTGGCAGAGATGGTTATTCAATTATCGGTCAGGGACGTATTGCGGAAATCGTCGGTGCGAAAAGTAATGAACGCCGTGACATTTTCGAGGAAGCGGCAGGTATTTCAAAATTCCGCTATAAAAAAGTTGAAGCGGAGCGAAAACTCACCGCCGCACAGGAGAATATTTTCCGCCTTTCCGATATTCTTTCGGAACTTGAAGGACGAGTTGAGCCTTTGAGAATTCAGTCGGAAAAGGCACAGAAATTTATAAAGCTTGCTGAGGAAAGAAAGCGTCTTGAACTGGCGGTATGGGTTACACGACTTGACGAACTGAAAGTAAAGCTTGATAAATTGGAGGAAAATATCCTCATAAGCCGTGGCGAATATGAAAATACGGAAAATGACATTGCCCGTGAGGAGGAAAAGCTGCAGGAAAGCTACCGCCGTATGCAGGAATGTACAATGAAATCCGATGAACTGCGGCGGAAAATGCTGGAGGAGGAGCAGTCCTCATCACAGAAAAAGTCCGATATTGCGGTATTTGAGAATGATATAAGCCATTGCGTTGAGGCTATAAAAAAGGCTGAAAAGGCTATGGCGGACTCTGAGGAAACAAAGCGTGACCTTGAACTACGCCGTAGAGAAACCGAAAAGAAAATAGCTGACCTTGAAGCTGAAAAAGAGGCTGTAATAGCGGAAATAAACGCTGTTTCGGCACAATCGGAAGCTGCCGAGGGGAAGAATTCCGAAATTGGCAAGTTAGTTGAAAAGGCGAATAACGAGATAAATAATCTCCACATCAGACGGACGGAATTGAATTTTGCCGCTGAAACTGCACAAAAGCAGGCATACGATGAGGAAAAGCGGCTTGAAGAACTGATTGAAAGCCTTGGAGATACGGAATCGGCAGCTGGGGAATACAACAGGAAAATTGCCGATAATAAGGCGGAATTGCAGAAAATTGCAAATCAGAAATCGGAGATTGAAAATAAGCTGTCGGGCATTGAAAGGCTGTATAATTCCCGAAAGGAAAGCTTTGAAAATGCAAAATCCGAACTTGAAAAATCCCTCTATGAACTGAAAAGCCGTGAGCAGAGGAAAAAAATCCTCATTGACCTGGAAAACAGTATGGAGGGCTTTGCAGGCAGCGTAAAGCAGATTTTAAAGGCTGCAAAACAGGGCAGAATAAGCGGAATTTACGGCACAGTTGCACAGAATATCAGCGTTGACGGGCAGTATGCTTTAGCGGTTGAAACTGCTCTCGGCGGTGCTATGCAAAATCTCATCGTTGAAAATGAAGATGCCGCAAAACGTGGAATTCGTTTCCTCAAAGAAAATCACGGAGGACGTGCAACTTTCCTCCCTCTAACTTCTGTAAAGGGATATGAATTCCGTGAAAAGGGCTTGGAGGACTGCGACGGATTTGTTGCTATGGCTGATAAAATCGTAGGCTATGACAGCAAATTCAGCGGAATTATCGGCTCATTGCTGGGACGAATCGCCATTGCGGAGGATATTGATTCCGCAACGATTATAGCCAAAAAATACGGCTATAAATTCAGAATTGTAACCCTTGACGGTCAGGTAATCAATGCAGGCGGTTCATTTACAGGTGGTTCGGCACAGAAATCCGCAGGAATTTTCACCCGTAAAAATGAAATTGAAAAAATCGAAAACGAAATAAATCAGCTTTCCGCACAGCGTGGGGAGCTTGACAGAAAAATGGAGAAATACCGTGCTGAGGCGGAAAAACTCCGTTATGACCGTGAATCTCTCCGTTCAGAATCGGCGGAATGTAATTCAGCTGAAATTCGTATTAATGCGGAACTTTCAAGCCTTGAAGTTCTCGTTGAACAGCTTCGGGCAGCTGCGGAAAATTCCGACAGACAGCAGGAGGAATTTAAAAAGCGTATTGCACAGGCAAAACAGGCGGAAAAAGATGCACGAAATGCCGCCAATCTGCTTGATGAAAAAATCAGGCTTGCTGAAGAAAAATTGGCGGCTGAACAGTCAAATCGTGAAAAACTCCGCTTGGAACGTGCGGAATTGACGGAAAAGCTCTCGGGTATGAAAATACGTGAAATAGAGCTTTCAAAGGATATTCAGGCAGGTTCCGAGGAGATACAGCGAATTGATGCGGAAGCTGAAAACCTCAAAGGCGGCAATAGGCATTTTGAAAATGAAATTGAACTTAACAATCGGATTATTGCCGATAAAAAGCGAGATATTGAGCGACTTGAAAAAGAACTTGAAAGCGTGGGCAAAAATGCCGATAAATATACAGCTGAAATTCAGCGTTATCAGAATATCCACACGGAGCAGAACCGCCTTGTAACTGAAATTCAGAAGGGTATCCGACAGCTTAATGAGGCTAAGGAAAAGCTTTCGGGAGAGGTTACACGACTTGAAGAACGCCGTGATTCCGCAAATCGTGACACGGATAATATCAAGCGGCAGCTCCTTGATGTATATGAAATGACGTATTCCGAAGCAATTCAGACTGCGGAAAAAATTGAGGATATTGTGGCGGCACAGGCTGAACTCAACTCCGTCAAGAATAAACTCAAGGCGTTGGGCAATGTAAATGTGGAAGCTGTTGAGGAATACCGTGAGGTTTCAGAGCGTTATAAATTTATGTCGGAGCAAATGGCGGACGTTCAGAATTCCAAGAGGGAACTGGAACGTATTATAGCCGACCTGACGCAGGATATGTGCAGAATTTTCAGCGAAAGCTTTGCGATTATCAACTCCAATTTCAAGGAAATATTTGTGGAACTTTTCGGCGGAGGTAAAGCGGAACTGATACTCACCGACCCCGAAAACGTCCTTGAATCGGGAATTGAAATAAGCGTTGCTCCTCCCGGAAAGGTTATCAAAAACCTTATTTCCCTTTCGGGCGGCGAGCAGTCATTTGTGGCGATTGCAATATATTTCGCAATTCTGCGGCTTCGTCCCGCACCGTTCTGTATTCTCGATGAAATTGATGCGGCTCTCGATGAAGTAAACGTAAGAAAATATGCCCTGTATCTGAAAAATTTCACTGATACAACTCAATTTGTCCTCGTAACCCACAGACGAAGCGCTATGGAGGAGGCAAATGTGCTTTACGGTGTAACTATGCAGGAGGACGGCATTTCCAAACTTCTGAAAATGGAACAGGTAGACTTTCAGGAGGACGTAGCAGATATTCAGTAATTAATTGATGTGTCAGCGAACTTTTGAATATTTCTGCTTGTTTAAAAGCCAAAATTTGTCGTCAGAAAAAAGTAACATAATAATTTATGGATTCCCTTATCAAATCATCATAAACGGAGGCTATTATGGGATTGTTTTCTAAAATTGCTGAAGGTCTTAAAAAGACGAAAGACAGCTTTCTCGGCGGACTTCAGCGTGTATTCAACTCATTTACAAAGATAGATGAGGAACTTTTTGAAGAACTTGAAGAACAGATGATTATGAGCGATATCGGCGTTGAAACATCTGTTGAAATATGCGAAAGAGTGCGTAAGCTTGTAAAGGAGAGAGGTATTACCGACCCCAACGATATTATGGAGCTTATTCACGAGGTTATTTCCGATATTATGGGAGATGATACGGGACTTGACTTGTCCGTTTCACCTGCTGTAATTATGGTTATTGGTGTAAATGGTGCAGGTAAGACTACAACTATAGGCAAGCTTTGTCACCAGTTCAAGCAGGAGGGAAAAAAAGTCGTAGTTGCGGCAGCTGATACATTCCGTGCGGCTGCTATTGACCAGTTACAGGTATGGACTGACCGTGCAGGAGTTGAAATTGTAAAGCATGCCGAGGGTAGTGACCCCGGAGCTGTTGTATATGACTCCCTCGATGCGGCTAAGGCCCGTAATTGCGATGTAGTTGTAATCGACACCGCAGGCAGACTCCATAACAAGAAAAATCTTATGGAGGAACTTAAAAAGATAAATCGTATCATCGACTCCAAGGCAGGGGATTGCTCCCGTGAAATCCTCCTTGTTCTTGATGCTACAACAGGTCAGAATGCCGTAAGTCAGGCTAAGCTTTTCAGCGAAACAGCACCAATTACAGGTATTGTTCTCACAAAGCTTGACGGTACTGCAAAGGGCGGTATTGTTATCTCAATCAAGAATGAATTGGGAATTCCTGTAAAGCTTATCGGTGTAGGCGAAAAAATTGACGATTTACAGCCATTTGACAGCCGTATGTTCGTTGACGCTCTCTTTGACCTTGACGAGGCTAAGCGTAAGGCTTCTGAAAGAGCAGAGGAAAATGAGGATATTTCCGAGGTTGAGGATATGTCAGAATTTGAAGATATAGAAGAGTTTGAAGAAACTCCCGAAGTTGAGGAAGTTCCCGAAGTAGAGGAAGAACCCGAAGCAGAGGAAGAACCCGAAGTTGAGGAAGAACCCGAAGCTGAGGAAGTTCCCGAAGTTGAGGAAGAACCCGAAGTTGAGGAAGAACCCGAAATTGAGGAAGAACCCGAAACTGAGGAAGAACCCGAAACTGAGGTAGAACCCGAAATTGAGGAAGAACCCGAAGTAGAGGAAGTTCCCGAAGTAGAGGAAGTTCCCGAAGTTGAGGAAGTTCCCGAAGTTGAAGAAGAACCCGAAGTAGAGGAAGAACCCGAAACTGAGGTAGAACCCGAAGTTGAGGAAGAACCCGAAGTTGAGGAAGAACCTGAAGCTGAGGAAGAACCCGAAGTTGAAGAAGTTCCCGAAAAGAAGAAAAAGAAGGGCTTCTTTAGCAGACTTTTCGGCAGAAAGGGCGGAAACGATGAATAAAATTGTATTTGCTACAAATAACGCAAATAAGCTCCGTGAGGCGGCTGAAATCCTTGCTCCTCTCGGCATTGAGGTTATCTCCCAGCGTGAGGCAGGGGCGGATTGCGAGCCTGAGGAAAACGGAGTAACATTTGCGGAAAATGCAATGATAAAGGCAAAGGCTGTATTTGACATTGTGAAAATCCCTGTATTTGCCGATGACAGCGGACTTTGCGTAGATGCCCTTGACGGCAGACCGGGAGTTTATTCCGCAAGATATGCTCCAAAGGGGCAGGAATGTGCAAAGCTTCTTGATGAAATGAAAGATATTCCCGATGACAAGAGAAACGCTTCATTCCAATGTGTTATTGCATATGTGGACGAAAACAGCAGTTTTACGGTAAACGGAGCGTGTCTTGGAAAAATCGGCTATGAAGAAAAAGGCGAAAACGGCTTTGGCTATGACCCCGTTTTTGTATGCGGCGAAAAGACAATGGCTGAAATGACAGCCGAGGAAAAAAATGCTGTAAGCCACCGTGGTGCGGCTCTGACAGCACTTTATAAAATGTTAGCGAAAGGATAATTAAATATGCTTACAAGTAAACAGAGAGCGTATCTCCGCAGTATTGCGGCAGAATACGAAACTATATTCCAGATTGGCAAAGGCGGCGTTACCGAGGTTATGTGCAAGGAAATCGGTGAGGCACTCCGCAAGAGAGAACTTATAAAGCTTAAAGTTCTTGAAAATTCAGGCTGGACTGCAAGAGAGGCAGCTGACGCTGTAGCTGAGCAGACAGGAGCTGATGTTGTGCAGGTTATCGGCAATAAATTTGTGCTTTTCAAGCGAAATCCTAAAGAGCCTGTAATCGAAAATATCCCTAAGTCAAAATGAGAATAGGTATATACGGCGGCAGCTTTAACCCCGTTCACAACGGTCATATTCACCTTGCGGAAAGTGCAGCGGCTACCCTTAATCTTGACAGGGTTTATCTCGTGCCGTCAAAAATTAGTCCACACCGTTCAAGCGATGAATATGCGTCGGGGGAGGACAGACTGGAAATGCTGCGGCTTGCCTGCGAGGGCAATGAAAAGCTTTTCCCCTGCGATTATGAACTGATAAATGACAGGAAAAGCTATACCATTTATACAGTAAGGGAATTCCGCAGAAAATTCCCCGATGATGAGCTGTTTCTCCTTATGGGAAGCGATATGCTGATGTGTTTTGAGCAATGGAACAGCTTTGAGGAAATCCTTGAAGAAGTCACTCTTGCTGTAGTTTCAAGAACTGACGGTGATTTTCATATGCTTGAAGAAAAGGCGGAAAAATTGCGGAAATACGGGGAAATTATTATTTGTCCCGTTGAGCCGCTGGAAATGTCCTCATCTGAAATAAGAAAAAAAATAGCAGAAAATAAAAAAATCTCTTGCTATCTTAATGAAAATGTAGTACAATATATAGTATTGAGAAATTTGTATCGGGGTGAGAATTTTGTTCTATAATACCGATGATAAGAAAAAATATCTGAAAGGAATCCTTTCCTCAAAGCGTTATCAACATTCTCTGAATGTGGCTGCGGAGTGCAGAAAGCTTGCGGAAAAATACGGAGAGGACCCCGATAAAGCGTACTTTGCGGGGCTGCTTCACGATGTTTGCAAGGAAATGTCCCCCGAAGAACAGTACCGACTTATAGAGGAAAGCGGATTTGCTGTATGCCGTGAGGAGAGAGAAAGCCGTTCCCTGTGGCACGGTATTGCAGGAGCTTATTTTGTGAAAAGCTTCTGGGGAGTTGAGGATATTGATATCATAAACTCAATCCGTTTTCATACGGTGGGCAGAGCAGGAATGTCACGCTTAGAGGAAATCGTTTATCTGGCTGATTTGGTTTCTGCTGACAGAAATTACAAGGACGTTGATAAAATGCGTAAGCTTGTGTACAATAACCTTGACGAAGCTATGCTTGAAGCCTTTGTATTTTCTATAAAATCCGTAGTGAAAAAGGGTGGACTTGTGCCTGTTTGTACCGTTGAGGGCTACAATTCATATACAAGGCTTCTGAAAAACGAGAAAAAGTCCTGATAAGTGTAAGGGTATCTCTAAAAACCCCTTTTGAGAAAAAACAGCTATGCACGTCATCTGCTTCGTCAACCTCCCTTGGAGTGCGACAGCACGCCTGCGGAAGGTTTCCTTGCAGTTTGCTGCACCTATCTGTTTTTTCTTTAATCAAACGGGTTTTTAGAGATGCCCGTAAGAAATTCCCATATTGACAGATTGAAAAGAGGATGAAAATGGATAATAACGAACTTCATTCGGGTGACATCAAACAAAATAAACCTGTGGGCAAGCTGGTGAGAATTGACCGCAGTCAGCCAAATAATACCCCGCAGCAGACCAATTACGGAAACAGCGGTCAGCCTCCGCAAAGGAAGCTTGTCCGTGTTCAGCAGAACAGCGGTGAATTGCCTCCACGTAATGGCACTGTTGTGCGAAAGAGCAAGGGCAAGTCGAAGAAACAGCTGAAACGTGAAAAAGCGTGGAATATAACAGTAAAGGCGATTTCTATTGCCTTAGCGCTGGTTATAATCTGCTTTATGGCTTTGAATATGCCAATACTTTCCGACACGAAAAACGGCGGAAATATCTCTGTTTATAACTATATAAAAAATCTCCAGCCTGTGGCAATGGAGGGTACTCTCAACAAGGAAAATGTACAGCTTGACCTTAAACCGCAGGAGGAGATAAAAGAGGCATTGCCTGAGCTTAATGACGGACTTGACCTGCCTCAGCTTGTGGAAGGTCAGTACAGCGTGCTTTTCCTCGGATTTGATGAGGATGAGTTCAATACTGATGTTGTGTGGGTAATCCAGTTTGACATCGGTCATGCGGCTATCCGTATACTGCAAATTCCCCGTGATACCTGCCTGCCCGACTATACAAGCAGCGTAGCACGAAAATTCAACAGCATATACTCAATGGGTGACCCTACAATTCAGCCGCCTATTCAGCGTACTGTAAATGCGGTGCAGGAGAATTTCGGTATTCCCATTGACGCATATATCACCACAGCCTGCTTTGATATTGTGGATATTGTTGACCTTATCGGCGGTATTCCGATTAATATTGAAAATGAGATTATCTATGAGCATGACAAGATAATTCCTGCGGGTGATGTTGTCCTTGACGGTAAACAGGCTGAATGGTTTATCCGTTTCCGCCGTGAGTGGATGCAGGGCGACATCGGACGTATGCAGAATCAGCGTAAATTTATGGCGGCAGCTATGCAGAAGCTTTTCTCCATTGTAAAGGACGAGGGCAGATTGAAGCTTTACGGCTATATCAAGGAGATATATGAAAGAGAGCTTGTCTATACAGATTTATCCATAGGCGATTTAAGCAAAGTTGCGGATTTTGCCTCAACGGTGGATATGGATAATGTCCGTGTTGATATGGTTCCCGGAGAGGACGCAATATTCTATGCCTCTGACGGTAAGGAATATTCAGTTTATTCCGTTCATAAGCAGGAAACAATCGACCTGCTGAACAATTATTACCGTCCATATCAAAGACGTATGACACAGGACAGTACTTCTATAGTTGAGCTTGTACTCAATCATCAGTATGATTTATATGACGATACAGGAGCAACTCTTGAGGAAGTTGAGGATTCAGCAGAGCCTATGAGAGATCCAAGTAAAAAACCATGGTGGAAGGAAGATTAATTATGACAGATAAAGAAAAACTTGAACTTATAATAAAATCCCTCGATGCAAAGAGAGGCGAAGATATTCAGGCTATAAAAATCGGTGACCTGACAATTCTTGCGGATTATTTTGTAATTGTAAACGGTACAAGTAATACCCACACACGTACTCTTGCAGACGAAGTGGAATTCCAGCTTTCACAGAAAGGCATTGAGCCTATCAGACGTGAGGCTGACACAGGAAATACATGGATAATCCTTGATTACGGCGACATTATCATTCACGTATTCTACAAGGAAACACGTCATTTCTACAAATTAGAGGGCTTGTGGGCAGACGGTGAAAGACTTGAAATCGACTCACTTCTCACAAAGGAAAACAATGATTAATTGTTAAAATAAAAAAATATATAAAAGTACTGCGATAATTTCGCTTTTGGATTGTTTAATTAATAGAAGGATATTTTTTCCTTTGGATAATTCCGATGTTACATCAGCAATCCAACAGCGGTTACTCGTGTAAAGCCGTAGTGCTTTGTCACGGAGGAGAATTATGAAAACTAATAACACAGCAGGCAGAAATTATGTAATTACCATAGGCGTATATATGCTTGCGAAAACAATTCTTAATATGATTTTAGGCGGTGGATTTGCTGTTAACGACCTGATATTTGCCTTGGCTGCGACAGCTGCTATGTATACGGGCTTGCAGTTTGTAAATATCGCTGTTGCGGTGCTGATGGCAATTACTGTTGTCCGCCATTTGCCCTATAACATCTCTAATCTGCCATCGACTCTTATTTATCTCATTGAGGCTGTAATTGATGCAGGGGCGGTTATAGTGCTGCTGACAAACAGTGCTGTCAAGGCACATTTTACCAATAAATGGAGCAAGTTATCGGAATTATTCGAAAAGTGATGAGAAATCAAAAAAGCGATTGGAGTTGAAACAATGAAATCAAAAGAAATCACAAATGAAAATGTTCAGGTAATTCCCGAAACTGTTGAAGCGGTAAAAGATGCTGAAACATCAGCTGAGGCGGCTGTAAATGAATTATCTGCGGCACTTGCTGAAAATGCTGAAAGCGTTGAAAATGCAGGAAATGCCGAAAATCCACAGGAAGCGGCTGAGAAGAAAAAATTCGGCATCAGGAATATTATTGATGCAATAAGGAAATTCGACTATTCCGCATTGATAATGACCTTTCTTGCGGCATATCTTTCAGCTATGGCATATGTCGTTTCCGACCTGAAAGATAAATTCAATCCTGTTGACAAGTGGCAGGAGTTCATAGAAGAAATCCCACTAAAAATATTTGTTATTGTATTTGTTTTAGTTGCTATGTCTGTGGGAACTCTGCACATACTATTGCGAAAAAAGACAAATATAAGTGCAATTGCCATGCTTGGGGGAGCAATGGCCCTATCCGTTGCCTTTCTGTGGAAAACAGAAAATTATTACTATTGCATAGCATTTATTGTCCTCTCAGCTGTTGTAGCAGGATTCTGCTATAATTACGGCGGCTTCAAATTTATGGAGTATCTGCCGAAAAAGGCGATATACGGCTTTATTGTGCTGATGACTTTGTGTATGGCGGCATTTATATCCTTCTTCACAATCTGCAAGCATCTTGTATATTGGTCTGCTACATTTGACTTTGGTATTTTCTTACAGATGTATCACTATATGGCAGAAACCTTTGACCCGCTTACAACCTGCGAAAGAGATAAGCTTTTATCTCATTATGCAGTTCATTTTTCACCGATATATTATGTACTTCTGCCTTTTTACTATTTGTTCCCCTCAGCTTATACGCTGTTTATCTGTCAGGGAGTTCTTGCAGCAAGCGGTGCAATTCCCCTTATGCTCATCTGCAAAAACAAGAAGTTTGGTAATCTTGAAATTATTTCGTTTTCAATTGTATACCTTTTCTGTTGTGCAATTGTAGGTCCCTGTTTCTACGATTTCCACGAAAACGCATTCCTGCCGCCCCTTCTTATGTGGTTCTTCTATGCTATTGAGAAGCGTAAAACCGTGCTTATGTACGTGTTTATGGTGCTTTTGCTCATCGTTAAGGAAGATGCGGCTCTGTATGTTGCCCTTATCGGCTACTACTGCATATTTGCAATGGAAAAGAAACGTCACGGAGCAATTATTTTCTCCACAGCCGTTATATATTTCGTTGTTGTAACAGGTCTTATGACAAAATTCGGTGAGGGCGTTATGACCTCACGAACATACGGAAATCTTATGGTTGACCACAGCGGCGGACTTGGAGAAGTAGTAAAGACAGTTATTCTGAACCCCGTGTACTTCCTTACTGAATGTATCGGCGAGGAGGGCTTCAAATTCTTCCTTATGATGCTGCTGCCCCTTGCTTTCCTGCCGTTTATTTCAAGAAAGCTTTCAAACTACTTCCTTGCCGCACCTTTCATTCTTATAAATCTTGCGTCAGGTTATGCTTACGCAAAGGATACAGGCTTTCAGTATGTTTTCGGCACAGCAACCTGCCTTATCTACTGTGCAATTGTCAACTACGATGACATTAAGGCGAAAAATAAGCAGTTTATCCCCGTATTTATGAGCGTTGCTACATTGTGTTCATTTGCAGCTATGCTGGGCGGAAAGACAACAGCTTATGATATTTACAAAAATGACCCTGAAAAGTTCAAGCTTCGTGATGAAGTCCTTGCAGAAGTTCCCGAGGACGCATCAGTTGCAGTATTTGACTCATTTACGCTTACACGACTTGCACAGCGTAAAGAGGTTTACCTGCTTTCAGACGGCTTCCTCAATAAGCCTATGGATTATGATTTTATCGTTCTTAAAGACGGCTATGAGGACCAAGAATGGCTTAACGAATTCAAGGCGAAGATACCCGAAAACGGCTATACGGTTTACAGCGACGTTGAGGGCAGTGAAGTGACAATCTATGTTAGTCCCGATTATAAAGGAGTAAAGTGATGGAAAATAAAAATGACGTAATCTCAATAATTGTTCCCTGCCATAACGAGCAGGAGGTACTCCCTTTCTTCCTTGAGGAGGTTGAAAAGGTTTACCATGAAATGCACAAGAAATACAATACTGAATTTGAATATATCTTCATTGACGACGGTTCCAAGGACAAGACTCTTGAACTTCTCAAAGGCTACTCCAAGGAAAACAGCAGAGTAAAATATATTTCATTTTCCAGAAATTTCGGCAAAGAGGCTGGAATGTATGCAGGTTTACAGCACGCTACAGGCGACTATGTGGTAATTATTGACGCTGACTTGCAGGACCCTCCTCATCTTATGGACGAGATGTACAAAACTCTCATTGAAACCGATTACGACTGCGTTGCTTCATGCCGTGTTGACAGAAAGGGCGAGTCGAAAATCCGTTCATTTTTCGCACATATGTTCTATAAGGTTATAAGAAAAATTTCAAAGGTTGATATTGTTGACGGAGCAAGAGATTTCCGTATGATGACACGTCAGATGGTTGACTCAATCGTTTCTCTTGAAGAATACAACAGATTTTCCAAGGGAATTTTCGCATGGGTAGGCTACAAGACAAAATGGATTCCCTTTGAGAATATCAACCGCAAGGCAGGTACTACAAAGTGGAGCTTCTGGGGACTTTTACTCTATGCAATTGACGGTATACTGGCATTTTCCACAGCACCTCTTGCCCTTTCCGCTATTCTCGGAATTGTGCTTTGCTGCGTTGCCATTATAATGATTTTCGTAATCATTGCAAAAACTCTTATTTTCGGCGACAAGGTTGCGGGCTGGCCGTCAACCGCCTGCATTATCTGTTTCACATCAGGTATGTCAATGTTCTGCAACGGAATTATCGGTCTTTACGTTTCAAAGACTTATTCCGAGGTTAAAAGACGTCCTCAGTATATCATAAAGACAAAAAATGTCAATAAAAAGTAATTATAAAGGAATGATTGAAAATGGCAAAATATGATTATAGCTCAGTAGAAAAAAAGTGGCAGAAGTTCTGGGAGGAAAATGAAACTTTCAAGACAGATGTCTGGGATTTCAGCAAGCCCAAGTTCTATGCCCTTGATATGTTCCCTTATCCGTCAGGTGTAGGTCTTCACGCAGGTCACCCCGAGGGTTATACTGCAACTGATATCGTTTCACGTATGAAGCGTATGCAGGGCTACAATGTACTTCACCCAATGGGATATGACTCATTCGGACTTCCTGCTGAGCAGTATGCCGTTACAACAGGTAATCACCCCAACGGCTTCACACAGGAAAATATCAAGACTTTTTCTGCACAGCTGAAAGAACTTGGCTTTGACTATGACTGGTCAAAGGTAATTGCTACATCTGACCCTGAGTTCTACAAGTGGACACAGTGGATTTTCAAGCAGCTTTACGAGGACGGCTATGCAAAATATATTGATATGCCTGTAAACTGGTGTGAGGAACTGGGAACAGTTCTCTCCAATGACGAGGTTATTGACGGTAAATCCGAAAGAGGCGGTTACCCCGTTGTTCGCAAGAATATGAAGCAGTGGGTTATTGACCAGCCTGCATTTGCTGAAAAGCTCCTTGAGGGACTTGAGGAAATTGACTGGCCTGAGTCAACAAAGGCAATTCAGCGTAACTGGATTGGCAAGTCAACAGGTGTTGAGGTTGAATTTGACATCGTAGGCGGCGGAAAGTTCTCCATTTTCACAACTTGTATTGAAACAATCTACGGTATCACATTTATGGTTCTTGCTCCCGACGGTGCAATTACAGAAAGCCTCCTTGACAGAGTTGAGAATATCGACGAAGTTAAGGCATATATCGAGGAAACAAGAAAGAAAAACGATATGGACCGTACTGAGCTTAACAAGACTAAGTCGGGCTGTGAGCTTAAAGGCGTTACTTGTATAAACCCTGTAAACGGCAAGGAAGTCAGAATGTTTATCGGCGATTTCGTTCTTGCAAGCTATGGTACAGGTGCAGTTATGGCAGTTCCAAGCCACGACCAGCGTGACTTTGAATATGCAATTGCTCATAATATTGATATGATTCAGGTAATTGACGGCGATGAAAAGCTGGGCAAGGTTGATGTATCAGAGTGTGCATTTGAAAAGCAGAGCTATCTCGGAAAGGGCTATAAGCTTGTAAATTCCGAGGAATTCACAGGTCTTACAGTTGAGGAAGCTAAGGAAGCTATCACAAATAAGCTTGAAGGAATGGGCAGAGCAAAGCGTACAGTAAATTACCATTTCCGTGAATGGATTTTCGCACGTCAGCGTTACTGGGGCGAGCCTGTTCCCGTTGTTCACGGCGAGGACGGAAAAATTCACTCTCTTGATGACAGCGAACTTCCTCTCATTCTTCCCGAACTTGACGATTACAAGGGCAAAAACGGCAAGGCTCCCCTTGAAAATGCAGTTGAGTGGAAGCAGTACGACAACAACGGCATAAAGGGTATCCGTGAAACTTCCACAATGCCCGGAAGTGCAGGTTCAAGCTGGTACTTCTTCAGATATATTGACCCACACAATGACAAGGAATTTGCAAATCAGGAACTTCTGAAGCATTGGATGCCTGTTGACCTCTACATAGGCGGTCCTGAGCATGCAGTAGGTCACCTTATGTATTCACGTATCTGGAACAGATACCTCTACGATAAGGGCTTAGCACCTACAAAGGAGCCATTCAAGAAGCTTGTTCATCAGGGTATGATTCTCGGTGAAAACGGCATTAAAATGGGTAAGAGATTCCCCGAATTCGTTGTAAATCCCTCTGACATTATCAGAGATTACGGGGCTGATACTCTCCGTCTTTACGAGATGTTCATGGGACCTCTTGAAGTGAGCAAGCCATGGAATCCAAAGGGCGTTGAGGGAGCAAGAAAGTTCATCAACAGAGTATGGAACTTCTTCACAGAGCCTGACAATCTCACAGCTGAGGATGACGGAAACCTCACAAAGATTTACCACAAGACAGTTAAAAAGGTAACTGAGGACTACGAAAAGCTTGCGTTCAACACAGCTATCAGCCAGATGATGATTTTCGTCAACGAGGCATACAAGTTCGGCAAGTGTCCGAAGGTTTTTGCTGAGGGTATTATCAAGATGCTTTCATGTATCACACCTCATGTGGGTGAGGAAATCTGGAACATTCTCGGTCATGAGGATACAATCGCTTACGAGAGCTGGCCTGTATATGACGAGGAACTCTGCAAGGACGATACAATTGAAATCGTTGTGCAGATTAACGGAAAGGTTAAGGCAAAGCTTAACATTGCAGTTGACGAGGATAAGGACGTTGTAATGGAAATGGCAATGTCTGACGAGGCTGTAAAGGCTGCAATTGAGGGTAAAAATATCGTAAAACAGATATATGTACCAAATAAGCTTGTTAATATTGTAGCAAAATAACGAATTTTTGAAATAACTAAAAAATGCTTGACATACGGGGCAAAATGTGGTAAAATAATATTATATTCGTTTATAGTATGAGGTATCGTTGACTGACATCCGCAA
This sequence comes from Ruminococcus sp., assembly GCA_017437285.1. GTDB lineage: Bacteria > Bacillota > Clostridia > Oscillospirales > Ruminococcaceae > Ruminococcus. Next base: position 29,952 of record JAFSBM010000102.1, read on the forward strand.
GGATGATTAGCATATAGCTCCGGGGTTTCCTGTGGGCAACCTCTGAACAAGGGAGGGAAAAGGTAAATGGCAGAAGTTCGTGTTGGTAAGAACGAGTCACTTGACACAGCTCTTAAGAGATTTAAGAGATCATGTGCTAAGGACGGCGTTATTGCTGAAGTACGTAAGAGAGAGCATTATGAGAAGCCTTCTGTAAAGCGTAAGAAGAAGTCTGAGGCAGCTCGTAAGCGTAAGTATTAATCTTACAGCATATGAAATTTAAGCGGGCGATTTTTCGTCCGCTTTTTCATTATAAAGGAGTAAATATGATTAAGAAAATTTTAGTTATACATGGACCGAATTTAAATCTTCTGGGGGAGCGTGAACCCGGAGTTTACGGCAGTGCAGGAATTGATGTGCTGAACAGTAATATTATTGACCGTGCCAATGAGCAGGGCTTGGAATGTGAGATTTTCCAGTCAAATCACGAGGGTTCAATCATTGATAAGCTTCACGCTGCACGTACAGCCTTTGACGGCGTAATCATAAATGCAGGTGCGTATACCCATTACAGCTATGCTATCCGTGACGCTATTGCGGCTATAAAAATTCCTGTAATTGAGGTGCATATAAGCAATATTGACGCAAGAGAGGAATTCCGTGCAAATTCCGTAATCGCTCCCGTTTGCAAGGGAAGTATCTGCGGATTTGGCTTTATGAGCTATTACCTTGCAGTTCAGGCAATGGCGGAGCTTTGATATGGGACGTTTTGAAAGACTTTTTGAACTTCTCCCCGACAACGTGGAGAGCGTTCTCATTACATCTGACATAAACAGACGCTATTTCACGGGTATGAAATCCTCCGCAGGAACAGTTCTTGCGTTCAGAAATAAAGCGTATCTGCTCATTGATTTCCGCTATATCGAAAAGGCAAGGGAAACGGTAAAAACTGCCGAGGTTATTGAAACTAAGGAGCTTTACAAGGAGATTTCCGCACTTCTCCGACAGGAGGGTGTGAAAAATCTTGCTATTGAGGCTATGGATGTAACCGTAAGCAGACTCAATGTGATGAAAAAGCATCTGAAATGCGTTGATATAATTGAAACGGACGTTTTGAGCAACTCCATAAACAAGCTTCGTATGATAAAAGACGAGGAGGAAATGGAGTATATCCGCAAGGCACAGGAAATTGCAGAGTCGGCATTTGACGATATTCTCGGCTTTATTAAGGAGGGTGTGACGGAGCGTGAAATTGCCCTTGAACTTGACAGGCTTATGCTTGAAAAGGGTGCGGAGGGGATTTCCTTTGACACAATTGCTCTTGCAGGGGAAAATACATCAATGCCCCACGGTGTTCCCTCGGATAAAAAGGTGAAAAGGGCGAATTCGTTCTTATGGATTTCGGTGCGGTCTATAACGGCTACCACAGCGATATGACGAGAACTGTTTGTGTTGGCACTCCCGATGAGGAAATGGAGAAGATTTACAACATCGTTCTGGCTGCACAGGAAAAGGCAATTGCCGCCGCTAAGGCTGGCATAAGCGGAAAAGAACTTGACGGAATAGCAAGACGGCACATCTGTGATGCAGGCTATGGGGAATATTTCGGTCATTCCCTCGGTCACGGCGTAGGTCTTGAAATTCACGAGCAGCCCAATGCAGCCCCCTCATACGAGAAAAATCTCGAAAAGGGAACAGTTGTAACCATTGAACCGGGCATATATATTGCAGGAAAATTCGGTGTGAGGATTGAAGATTTTGTCATTTTAACCGAAAATGGATGTATAAATCTGACAAAAAGTGCAAAAAATATAATATCTTTATAATAATTTGCGTAAGGTATTGCAAAATATACGGAAATATGGTATAATAGTACATATTAATGATTTGCGGTTGACAATGTGTATTGTTATTTGTATACCGAAAAATTTAATTTATTATCATTTAATATTCGGAGGTTTTTATTTATGATTTCAGCAGGCGATTTCAGAAACGGCGTAACTTTTGAGCTTGACGGACAGGTTGTTCAGGTTGTTGAGTTCCAGCACGTAAAGCCAGGTAAGGGTGCAGCTTTCGTTCGTACAAAGTACAAGAACGTAATCACAGGTTCAGTTGTTGAAACTTCTTTCAACCCTACAGCTAAGTTCCCTACAGCTTTCGTTGAGAGAAAGGATATGCAGTACAGCTACAATGACGGCGACCTTTACTACTTCATGGATATGGAAACTTATGAGCAGCTTCCTATCAGTGCATCAGTTCTCGGCGACAACTTCAAGTTTGTTAAGGAAGAAATGATCTGTAAGATTCTCTCATACAAGGGCAATGTTTTCGGTGTTGAGCCACCTAACTTCGTTGAACTCGTTGTAACACAGACAGATCCAGGATTCAAGGGCGATACAGCTACAAATGCTACAAAGCCTGCTACACTTGAAACAGGTGCAGAGATTAAGGTTCCTCTCTTTATCGACGAGGGCGAAAAGATTCAGGTTGATACTCGTACAGGCGAGTATATGTCAAGAGCATAAGGGAACCTCAAAAAACCTTATTTGCTTTTGCTATAAAATTTTGATTTAATGAAAGGGGGAGCTTGTTATGAAGCTTACTGAGAAAATGTCTTATTTACAGGGACTGCTTGACGGTCTTGACATCGATAATTCCACTAAGGAGGGCAAGGCTCTTGTTCAGATGGCTGACGTTATGAATGAGTTGGTTGCTTATGTGGAGGATCTCCAGTCACAGGTAGACGAGCTTACTGAGCTTTGCGATATTCTTGATCAGGACCTTGGTCAGGTTGAGGATGATATCTATGACGAAGATGAGGACGATTACGATTTTGATGATGATTTAGACGATTGTGATGATTGTTTTGACGACGATGAGGACTTTGATTTCGATGATGATGAGCTTTATGAAATTACTTGTCCCTCTTGCGGTGATACAATTCTCATTGACGAGGGTATGATTGAGGAAGGCTCTATCAATTGCCCTAACTGCAATGAACTTCTTGAGTTTGACTGCGACGATCTTGTGATTGATGAAGCAGACAGCGAGGAAGCTGAAACTGAGGAAGAAAAGAAAGACTAATAATTCACATAACGGGCGGCTATATGCCGCCTGTTGCATTTTAGAGATACTTTCGAATAATTGAGTAAAAGATATAAATATATGCACGCCTATTGACAAAATCCTAAAAATATGGTATAATATTAAAGCAATATGCGGATATGGCGGAATAGGTAGCTTTACGACTGAGCGCTGCCTGTGGCAGATGAAGCGATTAGAGTAAAGGCGTAGTGGTCGAAATTTTGTGAGCTAATGCGAACAGAAAATTTCGGGTACCACAAGAGTCAAGCTGGCTATAAAAGATTTCGTCATTATTTCAGCAGTTGAGTGGAACAATTTCTTATGAAATCCACCTCGGTGAAAGAGTCCAACCGAGTAAAAATGCGGATTCAAAAAATAAGCGGATATGGCGGAATAGGCAGACGCGCTGGCTTCAGGTGCCAGTCGGGGCAACTCGGTGCAGGTTCAACTCCTGTTATCCGCACCAGTTCATTTAAGATTTTTTTAAGGAGGTGTTATATCATGGCTAAAAATTCAAATTGTTGGTCTGTTACTGTTGGCAATGATGTTATTCGTGTAGAAGATGCCGAAAATTTATATGTAAATGATAAATTACAGGATGTAGCTTACGGTATTACTTCTTGTGAAAGATTATACGGAAAGTTATCAGATGGCAAGGAAGTTAAAGTCGTAATAGGAGCAAAAGGTTTGGGTTTAAAAATCCATTGCACAATATTTGTTGATTGCGAATGTGTATTCAACGATTAATTACATAGTTGAGTGCAAGTTAACTCCTGTTATCCGCACCATAAAAAATCAA
>JAFSBM010000103.1 GCA_017437285.1 Ruminococcus sp.
CAAATTAATTTTTCTTCCATTTTGATTTCCTCCAAAATAACGTAAAATAGCCGCTCCCGAAGGAGCGGCATTGTCATTAATATTCTTCTGCAAGCAGCATTGTTGAGTGGTCGCCGTCGTCGATTATGTAAATCTTCTCGGCTATAGGTTTTTCAGACGGAATAATATATTCCATTTTGTGCTCGGGATTTTCTGATGTGTGGGTTATTCTTTGCATTTCTCCAAATGGTTCAAGGTTGAACACCTGCAAGTAGTCCCTTTCCGCAGGCAATTCATCAACACAATTCCACAGGAATAACTGCAATTCAAGCGGTATCGTTGAATCTATGCCACAAGTCAGATAGCGGTTGTTATTGAACATTTTTAATTTCTCCTTTCTATATAAGATTACCACGATCAGGGTATCATGATAATAATATATATACGGAGAATCGAAAAAATAGGAATTTGAAATATATATTGTTATAATGAAGCAAGAAATGATTTTCGTTGATTTTCACTTGACATAAAGAATAAAAATGGTTATAATGTAAATATACATTAATTAAAATCTTTCAAGGAGTGATGATGTATGCCAAACGTTACAACTGAAAAAGCAGTTCAGAATCAGGTTGCTTCCGCTAAAATGGAGGGTATACGCTTCAATAGTGAAGCTCTGAATTTAATAAGAAAATACGCTGATAATGAAATATCACACGAAGAACTTGTAGAAATAGTTGCACAGATGTGCAATCCAATATCATAATGGCTGTATATAATATAGACGGTTGTCAGGATAGTTGTTATCCAGGCACAACGGTGCTTGTAAATAAGTTGAATATTCGTGATCAGAAATCTTTAACAAATGCGGAATCAATTTTGGTTACTTCATGTTCAGCGAAAGTAGAAAAGTATATGAAGTTTCAAAAAGTTGATTTCGAATTTTATAAAAATATCCATAAGCAGATATTTGGTGATCTTTATGAATGGGCTGGACAATTACGAAAAATCAATATTTCAAAAAAGGGAACCGTTTTTTGTGAATATACAGAGCTTGAAAAAATCGGAAAATTGAAATTTCAGCGTTTGAAAAACTATAATTATTTACGTGATATGTCTGATATGGACTTTATCAATGAACTTGCGGATTTGTATCACGAATTAAATATGCTTCACCCTTTTCGTGAAGGTAATGGTCGGACACTTCGTTTGTTTATAACACTGCTTGTCAGAAATACAGGCAGAGATATTAATTTTGCAGAATGTGATGCTGATTTGCTGACGATTGCGACAATAAAAGCAGCACAGGGTGACGAAACAATGCTTAAAATGGTTTTTAGTGAAATGATTATATGAGATAATTTACATGCCTCCTCAATTTTTGAGGAGGATTTTTGTTTTTATGTAATTTTCAGACTGTTTTACTATTTTTTTCAAAAAAGTATTACTTTATAATAATAGGAGCGAAGCGACGCCTGCTAAATAAGTAAGATATATTATGTATGATAGAGTAAGATATATTGTGTGTGATTGAGTAAGATATATTATGTATGATTGAGTAAAATATATTATGTATGATTGAGTAAATTATATTATACATAAATGAGTGAATATAAGAATATGCAACTAAACAAGACATATACGATGTTATCTGAACAAAAGAAAGGGGGCAAGAAATACGTATATGCATGGTGCTGCAGAGCTTCCTAAATATTATTATGAAAAGAGGCTGATTTAAATGAGATCAGAACAAGAAAAGAAAACAAGCCAGAAATCTGTTAAGATGACGCAGCAGGAAGCGGAGATTATCCAGCAGAAAGCAAATGAGAAAGGTGTATCATTTGGCAGATATATGGTTGATTCGGCAGTAAAAGGTGATAGCAACGGTAATAATCCAGAGCTAATGGTTGAAATTACAGATATCGCAAATATGGCGGAGGAGATTGCTAAACAGAAAAATCGCAGAGGTATGGCAGAACTCAGAAGGAGGGTTAGATCATTATGGTCTCGATTATAATAATCAGAAATACTTATGGTGGTGATTTGTATCTCCGCAAAGGATGTTTTTATGTGACTAATCACCTGAGGGCGTATGCTCCCGGCGGACATGGTGTAGACTATACAGATGCATATTCGTGTTATTATGATATGGCGGCTGTAAAACGTTATTATGGTAAAACTTCGGATAATCCACTACTCCATATTGTTGTATCTTACGATTACGGAGTAAAAGATATTGAAACTGCAAGTGAGTTAGGCAGGAGATGTGCAAGATATTTTGATTCGCAGTATCAGAATGTGTTTTGTACCCATGAAGCTGATCACGAGTGTTCTTTCTTCCACACGCATATAATTGTAAATTCAGTGAGCTATAAAGACGGAAAGCTTATAAGCAGCTGGTATGGATATATGCAGCAATTCTGTCAGTTTGTCGCTTATGTTACAAATCAGAAGCCCTATCTCACATTGAAAAATAAAGCTAATGATTTTGAGGATTAATGTTATTTGATATTGAAAACAGCCGTGAGTTTATGAATCTATTCCTCCCCGAATATGGGGAGGACGGTTGTTTTGTGGTGTTTGAGGATTTGGGGAGTGCAATTATCAGGATAATAAATGATAGTGTGATCAGTAGATTACATAAATAAAACCGCTGTCATTACTTTCATCAAGAGTGTGACAGCGGGGATAATGTTCTTTGTTTTCGTCCAAGAATATATCACTGTGAAAATATTAAACGTATTAATTAGTCTCTGTTCAAAATGCAAATATTCACCGAAATACCAACAAAATTTAAAAATGATATAATGTAAGTGTAATAAAAAAGAAAAAAACAGAAAAACTTGTACTTTGGAGCCCGAAAGTTATGTATAGATTTGAGGAAAAGCAGTTAACATTTACAGATTTCAATCAACCAAATGGATTGCAAATGAATACAGAAAACAGATGAATCAAGAAAGCCGAGATGATTCCGTGGGATACAATAGAAAAGGAATACGCAAAGCTGTTTCAAAGTAGGAACAGCTTTGCATGCATAACCATTCTTGGTTCACTGCTTATCTAGAAACAATATTGCTATTAACATGTAGAACAAATCATAAAATTCAAATATTATCTAAATTCTTTGTTGTAACACTGTCTAATCTTATATTAACCATTTTTCGTTGTTCTGAAGTTATGTGATATTAAACAAAAAGCTACAATTTAAACAATCTTTTTTATACGAAAATATTGACTTTACCCCAAAAAGATGCTATAATAAAAATGAACTATTAATGCAGATGCACTTTAAAAATAGTAAAAATGTTATATTTTGTAAATGAGGAGATAGCCATGAAAAAATTAGTTGTCAAAAAGATGGGTGCTTTTCTAGTATCAATTTCAATGCTTTTATCATTTTGTTTTTTTATAACTAAAAATACGATGATAAGTAGTAATGCAGCATCAGATAAAATTCTACAAATAAACTATTCTGACATAAATAAAGTTGGAATGCAAGATGTAAGTAAAGTTGCTTGTGCATGTTATGCGTGGGCATATGCAAAAACTATTGTTGATAAATCTGTTCACTATTGGAATGAATTTGATAAATATGGTGGAATGTATGGAGAAGGTGGAGCCTATTCTATGTGGAATGGAGCAAAATATCCATATTTAAAAGTTGCAACGCAAGCAAATGCTTTTTATTATATGTATCAAGAGATTGAATTTGGAAGACCTGTATGTGTATTTGTAAAATCAATATCTGGTGGAACTCAATCGCATTGGGTAACAGTAGTAGGTTATACTGATGTTTTCGATATAAATAATTTAAGTGCAAGCAACTTTTTAATAATTGATCCAGCAACGTATTCTTCATTATCATCACCTATTAAATTATCAAGCAAATATACATTGCAAACAGAAGGCGATTTATACAGTTTAAGACAATTATCATACGGTAACGTCTCTAATTTTGAAAGCAATTCACCTTCAAAACCTACGTTAACTGTTAATGAAGGTAATGATAGTACACCAACAAAGTTTAACTGGACAGTTTCTTCGAATGCTACACATTATGATATCAGAATTTACGATTCTAATCATAAATTAATATATGCTGTTGGTCAGTGTGACGATGGCCTTAACTTTGGTGAGTATACTCAATACGCCAATACAAGCTATTCTAAACAATTAAAAGCTGGTAAATATTATGCAAATGTAGCAGCTATAAATAATTACACTGGCGAATATAAATTTAGTGATGATATATTTTTTTATGTAGAATCCTCATCTAAGAAGATGGTTACTGTAACTTTTATTGAAACGCAACAAAAAAAATCTGTGACAGTTGGTGAAAAATATGGTGAACTTCCCGTATTACCAAGTGATGAATGTACTGGATGGTATTGCAATTCATCAAAAATCACTCCTGAAACTATTGTAACATTAGAGGAAGATCACTATGTATATCCTAAATATAAAAAAGCTGGAATCATATTCCTTGATGCGAACGGAGGATATCTACCAGTAAACTATCAGAATGTTATCGAAGGGGAGAAATATAACTTGCCAGTTCCTCGAAGAGAAGGATACACTTTTGGTTATTGGAAAAGCTCTCCAAATGTACAATCGAACCCTGTAATTGAAAATGGAAAAACAATATCTTCTTCTCATTTTGAAAAAACATATTATGCACATTGGTATGAAAATGAATATACTGTTACATTTGATGGAAATGGTGGAACTGTAGATTGGAATTTAGAGCCTGAGGTACTAGGACGAAATGGGAATTCACGCAAAATAAGGTTTGATTATGCGTATGGCTGTTTACCATATTCTTCTCATCCGACTTCAAATGCAATGCCAACAGCCGATAAAGAAGGCTGTGGTTTTATTGGTTGGTTTACTTCACCAAATGGTGGTGTAGAAATAACTTATGATTACATTTGTAAAATACCTGCTAATCACACACTATATGCACATTACAAGGAAGGTGAAGGTGATGGATGGAAATATTATAATGGCATATTAAAAATAACCAAAAATACTGCTGATTTCACATGGCCTATTAATGGCAGCGAAATAGAAACACCATGGAAGAAATACGTTAAAGACATTAATAACGTTATTATAGAAGAAGGTGTTTCTTACATAGGTAGCAAATCATTTTACAATTGTATTAATTGTTCTGAAATTGACTTACCCAATACTTTAAAAAACATTGGTTCATTTGCATTTTTTAATTGTTGTAATTTATCATCGATTACGATTCCTGAAAATGTTGAATTCATCGGTGAGGGTGCATTTAATAATTGCCAAAGCATTAAAGAAGTTTATATACCTAGTAATGTTAAATCACTTGGGGAAAGCAGTAGTTATCCTAAAACGCAAATAGCATTTGATGGATGCGAAAACTTATCAGCAATTAATGTATCAGAAGATAATAATAATTACACAAGTATTGATGGTGTTCTTTTCAATAAACAATTAACTGTATTACACCAATTCCCTCAAGGAAGTGAAATAGTTGATTATAAAGTACCAGATACTGTAACCATTATAGATTTTTATGCATTCAAAAAATCTAAAATACAAACTGTTCAGTTTGGAAAAAATGTAAACGAAATTGGATACTTTGTTTTATCGGAATGTCCAGAATTAGAAGCAGTTACAATTCTTAATCAAAATTGTAAAATAATGGATTATTCATTTACTAATTATATAATTGATGAGGAAAACGTTCAATACATATATAATGGTACAATTTTTGGTAAGAAATCGTCAACAGCTGAAGAATATGCTGAAAAGTATAACAGAAAGTTTGTAAATATTGATGAAGATATAATTACAACAACCTCAACTACTACGAATTCAATCACAACAAGCACGACTACATCCACTACCATAACTACAACATCCAAAACCACAACCTCGACTGCTACGACAACAAAGTCTACAACGACAACAACGGCGACAACTACTACTGCAACAACGACAACAACCACAAGCACCACTACAACGACTACGAAGCCAACAACAACTACTACAAGTACAACAACATCAACGACTACGACGACAACAACTACAACTACGACAACAACCACAAGCACTACAACATCTATGACTACCACAACACCACCTACAACAACTGAACCAGCATATCTGCTTGGTGATGTAAACGAAGACGGCTCTGTTGATTCCTCTGATGCTTCACTTGTTCTTGCAGAATATGCAAAAATTCAGACAGGCGGAGCAGGTGAATTTACTGATGTTCAGTATAAAGCTGCGGATGTAAACAAAGATGATACTGTTGACTCATCTGATGCTTCAAAAATCCTTGCATACTATGCAATGGTGTCTACAGGTAAAAAGCCTACTTGGGATTAAAACAACATATAAGCTGACTGCCGCCGATATGGCGGCAGTTGTCATATAAAGAAATGTTTACTTGTTATATTAACCAAATAAAGTTCCTTTTTATTGTTACAAATCACAAAAAACAAGATAATTGTTCGAAGTTTATAAAATATACATTATTTTGTGAAATCTATATGCTATAATTAACTTGTGTAAAAAGAAATTATATATAAGCCAACTTTTGTAAGCTTATTTTTTCTTTCGTTGCTGTTCTAACATTTCAAGCATTCTTTCTTCAATACGGTTTTGATTTGATGATGTTAAATGTAGAAAAAGATTAACAAGATAAGAGGAGTTAGACGCTGTTTTTGTAAATGAAGATTTAATATTCGTTAATCCTGCAAGATAATCAAGTGATACATCATAAAATTGAGCAAGAATGACTGCTTTTTCAAAAGGTATATCTGTTTCGCCACGTTCATATTTCCCATAATGATTCATTGATGTGCCAATAATTTCAGCTGCTTGACGCTGTGTCAGGTCTGCATCTTCTCTTAAGTCACGAAGTCTTTGGTAAAATGCCATAAATAAACTCTCCTTTGATTGTAGACTATACCTAAATTGTATCACATTTATTGTATTTCACTTTACATATACATTCTATTTATGGTATAATAGTATATATTACATCAAATAAATTGCAAAAACATAGACAATATTCCGAAATATAAGGCTGCATATTTACGAGAATAATCCTGACAGAAATTCAGAAGATAGACATTCACTGTCATTCCTGTATGATAAAATAGAGTAAAGAGAAGATGAAACGCAACTCCACAAGGAGCTGCATCAAAAGGAGTTTTGTCATATGAAAAATCAAAATCTGTATTCTGAATATAAGTCTGGACGAATTTTATACCTCTATACGAAGCTTATAAATGGTGAAAGTATAAATAAAGCTCAGGAAGCAGAATATTTTGGTGTCCATCAGCGTTCTATTCAGCGTGATATTGATGATTTGAGAGCTTTTTTTGAAAATCAGATAGCCGAGGGACTTGGAAGCAAGCAACTTGTTTATGATAAGACGATGAATTGCTATTGCCTTCGTTCTAAAGATCAAGCAGCTTTATCAAATAGCGAAATTCTGGCTGTATGCAAAATCCTGTTAGAAAGTCGCTCGATGTGTAAAAGTGAAATGGAACCAATTATCAGTAAGCTTGTAGATGCATGTGTTCAAAAGAAAAACAGAGCAGTTGTAAGATCACTTGTTTCAAACGAAATGTTTCATTACATAGAACCTCAGCATCATAAACCGTTTGTACAGAGTATATGGGATATAGGCAATGCAATTCAGCAACAGAAAATGATGCGGATAATCTATACTAAACAGGATAACACAATGGTTGAACGCATAGTAAAGCCTGTTGGTATTATGTTTTCCGAATATTATTTTTACTTGACAGCATTTATTGACGGCATTGATAGAAAGACAGAATATCATAATCCCGACGACATATTTCCGACGATTTACCGTATAGACCGTATTCAGGAATTTGAAATTCTTGATAAAAAGTTTGATATTCCCTATAAGGATCGCTTTGAAGAAGGAGAATTCCGTAAACGTGTTCAATTTATGTACGGCGGCAGGTTAAGGAACATAAAGTTCAGATATACAGGAAAAAATGTAGAAGCAGTACTAGACAGACTGCCTACTGCAAAGATTCTTGAAAAAGATGATTCTGGATATGTGATTACTGCTGAAGTGTTTGGAGATGGTATTGATATGTGGATTAGGAGTCAGGGGGAGATGGTGGAGATTATGTAATTAGTATTGATATAATTACCTGTATGAAAACAATAAGGATATTGAAGATACTCGTATTTGTGATTGTATACATGAGAATTTTTTTAAGGTATCTCAAAGTTGAATTTCAATGAAACTCTTTATAACTCAAGATGTGATTGTAAAGTGGAAAATGAAAAATAGTTTTTTAGTTGTTTCTCGAGAGCTAAGGGGTGATAATGACGTTTGAAATATTATAGCAAAAATATGTATATGGTAAAAATATAGAAAGTGAGTGAATTTTATGAGTAAAAAAATAACATTGAAGACCATCGAGAACATTCTTCGTGAAATTGATTATGCAACTAATGATAAGGATAGAACAATATTTGATATTGAAAATAGAACTGTAAGAGAGTTGGTTGAGGAAAGTAGTAGAATAGCAATTAAAAATATAAACAAGTATTTTCTTGCCGCTGGACGTGGTATTGCGGTTGGTGGTGCCATAGTCGGTGGCGCTATTACAGGCGGTGGAGCAGTTGTAGGTGGAGCAGTTGCAAGTGGCGTAGCTGTGACAACGAGTTCTTTTGTGGGAAGTAGTGCGGCTGCGAGCGCTGCAGCAACAGGTGCTACAGTTGGTTCAACAATTCCTATTGTTGGTACTATTATTGGCGCAGCGGCAGGTGTTGGTATAGGATTAATTGCAGGTGTAATTATAGGTAAAAAACAAAAAAATAAGCAAGAAGCTCTTACTAAAGAAATATTTGTGAAACAAAATAACAATATAAGCATTTTAAATGAAAGGGTTAAAGATTTAGAAAAAGAGTTGAATGAAAAGATTGCAGAGCAAGCTGAATTACAGGCGTATGCAGATGCTTTGTTAAATGAAAAATTTGTACTTAGCAATAACTTATATGATGAGGTGATGAAAAAAGATGTTTCAGAAGAACTAATAAAAAGAATTAAAGAAATCATACGCCAGCTTAAGTATTTAATTGGAATATTAACATTATTTGGAGATATAGAAGGTTCATTTAGTTCTGCTGCTTAACGAAAGGGATTGTTTATATGAATAAGAAAAGTGAAATGCAGGATTTTCTAAAAGTTGAAAAACTGAATCAGGATCAATGTAATTCTGGTATAGCTAAAGCTGAAAAAGTAATGGAAGAATCTAAAAAAAGCACTGCTAAAACCAAGGAATTAATTTCTAAAATGAAAATACAACTTGGGGATAACACACCGAAAATAATTGTTCCAAATCAATCAACATCATATGTTAATAGGAAAACAGTAAACTTAAAAAGTTGGGATGAAATAGTTAATGAAGCTAATGCAGTATATCAGAATGATATATATTTTGAAGATTTACTTACAGAAAACGAATTTAAAAATGCATATTGTTATTTAAATGAAATAGATATGCAGTTTTCAAAAATGACAGGTTTCAAGAAGGTGGATTGGCTTTTTTTGTCTACAGCGATTGCCTTACAGTGTGTTCGTCAATATATTTTAGATCCATATATGAAGGGACACAGACCAAATGCTAGTTCTAATGATGAGAAAGGGAGAAAAAATAATGCAGAACCTGGTTGGTATTATGCTGACACTGATAAAATTTTGATTAGCAAGGTTCCATTTGATGCACAGTACTATAGTGATAATAAAACCGTTATTGGTTTTTTAAAAGGCGGAAATCATCGAATTGTTACTTTGGGACATGATCCTATTCTTGGTTGGATATTTGGTACAGCAAATATTATGACGAATACAATTACAAGATATGATTTTAAGTCAGCACATATAAAAAATGTACCTGGTAAAGGAAATACCATACATTGTCTTGCAGATACTGAACGTATTTTTGTAACTTGCAAGGATCGGATACTATATGAAGGAATGGATGGGAAACTTGCTGTAGGTTCTGCTGTTATTAGGGAAGCAATTCATTTAAAATCAGATATTGGAACAAAATTGAGTTTACCAATTCCAGGCTTGTCTGTAATTGCATCACCAAGATTTGTAAACAAATTAGCTGATTGGGGAATAGATACTGCAGGTGTTAGCACTGAAATGGCAATGTCGTCTATAATTAATATGTTAATTGCTATGGTACATAGATTATTCTATGATGAGAAAGTTGATGATGCTAAATTGTTTGAGGTACGAACGAGAAAAATTTTATTATATTCGAATGCGATTGCTAGTACAAGCAATGTTATCGCAGCTTGTATTATAAAAAATCCTAAGATACTAGATGTCGGTGGATTAATTGTAACTGTTGCACGTCTTTTTAGTGATATTCGTTTTATTGCACGAATAAAGCAGGAATTTATTGATTCGCAGTTTGAATTTGCTTTTAAAGGAATTGAAGATGAAATTGATGCATTATATAAAGTGATGAATTAAGTTGTATAGCGATTTGATATATTAAACAAAACCTTTAAAAAACAATCTTTTTGAACATTTAGGTTCTCTATATGTTAATTTTGCTGAGATTGGAGTTGTGTAATGCACTCAGCGAGTCAATGAGCTGTATGAGAAAACATGGTGCAGTTGCTAAAAACTGGAATGAAAATATCCTGAAAGACGCCAAAAGAAGAAAAAAGTAATTTATGCCAATATGCAAACCGCACATTTGTTGTGCGGTTTTGCCGTAAAAGCGAGGTGAGAAGATGATTTATGTTATGTCTGATATACACGGTAATCTGGAACGATTTGAGTCAATTATGCGACAGATAAACCTCAAAGAGGAAGATACGCTATATATTCTGGGAGATGTTATTGACCGTTATCCTTATGGAATTAAGCTGCTGCGGAAAATTATGAAAATGCCTAATGTAAAAATGCTTATTGGAAATCACGAATATATGATGTTACAGGCTATCGGTCACTGCAAAGATGCTGCGGATGAAAAGAAAAACGCCTATAAAGGCGATGTTGAATTATGGTACTACAACGGCGGCGATGTTACGCATAATTATCTGAAACACATCCGCAAGGAATACCGTGCTGAAATATTCGAGTATCTGAATAATCTTCCGCTGAATTATGATGTGACTGTAAATGATGTGAAATACAAGCTTGTACACGCATCGCCTGTTGATAATTATTATCTTGACCCGCTAAATGAATATGAATACGGCGATGAGGAATATTTTGCAGTATGGGCACGCTGGAAGCCTCATTATCCCATACCTGTGGGCTATAATCTGATATTCGGGCATACTCCTACAATCTATTTTCACAATAAGGAATTGTGGGAAATCTGGAAAGATGAACGTGCTATTGGTATTGACTGCGGATGTGGCTATGAACAAGGTCGTCTTGCTTGTTTGCGGCTTGATGATATGAAGGTGTTTTATTCTGAAAAGTAGTCCGAAGAATTATACATCAATCTTTATTTTATCAACCGCTCCAATCGGAGCGGTTGAATATGTAAATGCGGCTATGCAAATAATTACACAGCCGCATGAATAAAGAAAATACAGTAAACATAGCCTTTTTCACAATACGAAATCGGCAATGTATTTACTGCAAGAGCTTTTATATATTAGTACACTCTCCTCTCGATTATTCGGGAGGATTTTTTGTCGGACAAATGTACTGTATAGTAATAATGTCGGACATTCTTGCTTTTAACCTGTAATTGTATTATATATTAATTATTAAATATATAATATATCTTACATTGATGCCATATGTGGAAAAAAAGACAAGTATACGTCATTATTGAAAATACTATACTATGGAGGTACATCCTATGAAAAAGAAGAAATCCATATGGATCGAAGAAGAAACGATTGCTGATATCGAGAAAGAAGCAGAGAAAAGAGGCTCTAAGTTTGCAACTATTGCAAATGAAAGATTGAAGCAGCGTGCTGACATACCTACGCCTTATATTTTGGCGAAAACACAGACTATCATAAACCTGTGCAGAGCAGGTAAAATCGAAGAAGCACAAGAGGAGGAAAATAAACTATGGAAATTTTGAAGGTCTTTACATATGCCGGTTGTTCGGATGACTACTGGAATCATATTACGGCATATCCGTCAAACGAAGACAGCGTTGAAGTAAAAGGTTACGGCGTTGACGATAGCAATCCACAAAACGCTGAAAGACAGTTTAAGGCTACAGCAAAGTATTATGATAATGAACGCAAAAATCCTTTAAATCAGTACATGATATCACTGACAAGAGAGACGGCACCTGATACTGACACAGCAATAGCAATTAATGAAGAATTCTTAAAGCCATTCAAAGATGAACACCTGATTCTTGCTGGTCTTCACAAAAAGCATAGAGAAAATTCTGACTATCATCTTCACGATTACGTTGGTACTACAAACATTAGAAACGGAAAAATGCTGCACGCAAATAATGAAACTAATTTTGCTATGGCACAGCGTTTGGCAGATATTACTCAACAGGATGTCTTGCTTGTCATTGAGAAGAGAAAGGAAAATTCCCTAAGTATTGATCACGGTAAGAAACCATATGAGAAAGTCTTTAAACCTCATAAAATCAAGGACTGATTATAGATAATATCTGATTCTTTTTATTGATACAATTCAGGACAGCTTCATTATGATTCTCGTTATCATGTCCGACCATTACGCCGGGAAAAGCTGTTTGCAACTATAAGATAATAAAAATACTGATGAATTACCAAGAATAAAACTTGACATATCATGCACAACGATATATAATATACTCGTAAGTTACTTACTCATAATTCACTAAAGCTCAAAAATGATGAGAACTGAAACGAGGCAAATATGCTGATACTAAAATCTGCTAACTACGAAGATATTGATAAAGAATGGCTCTTTCAACGTAATATTCCTGTAGATGAGAATGGTTTCCTCAACGACTATCACGATATAAGCCGTAATGATTTTGATACTGCTCTTGAAACGATAATAGTACAGTCAAATGGTGAAAAGCTCCCAGAAGGATACGTTCCGCAGACAATATACTATCTTTGGGATGATGATAATATCGTTGGCACATTTCACTTCCGCCATTATCTGTGTCAGTCGCTTATTGAGGGATCAGGACACGTTGGCTACTACATAGCTCCTGAATATCGTGGAAAAGGATATGCTTCTCAGGGACTTAAGCTCCTAATTAATAAGATAAGAGATGATGTTCAGGAAGATGAAATATATCTGCGAGTTAACAGGGATAATCCCGCTTCACTCAAAGTTATGCTGAATAATGGCGGATATATCCATCACCAAGACGATACGAAATATTATGTCAGAATCAAAAGATAGGCTGATAATGTATTTCTATAGAACAGGAGAAACTAATGAAACAATACATCGTTGACGCTTTCACGGACAAAATATTTTCAGGAAATCCTGCCGCTGTATGCGTTATGAACTCGTTTCCAAGCGATGATATAATGCAGAGTATCGCTGCTGAGAATAATCTGTCTGAAACTGCATTTGTTGTAAAAAAGAACGATCGTTATCATATCCGCTGGTTTACTCCAAAAAGCGAGATTGATTTCTGCGGTCACGCTACTCTGGCAACTGCTTACGTTCTTTTCAACTTCTATGAGCAGGATTCAGATACTCTTAACCTCTACGGTCAAATCGGTGAGTTTACTGTACGAAGGTACGGAGAATTGGTAAGAACGGAATTTCCTGCGTATAAACTGAAGTATATAGAGATAACGGACATGATGATTGAAGCTCTCGGAACTATTCCTCTTGCTGCATATAAGGATCGTGATATACTATTTGTGCTGAGAGATGAGGACGAAGTTCGGGACTTACAGCCGGATATAGAACTTATCTCAAAACTGGACGGTGCTTGTATTGCTGTTACTGCCAAAGGAGCGGAATATGACTGCGTTTCACGAGTATTCGCTCCCAAGTACGGCTTGAACGAGGATCCTGTGACTGGTTCAACTCACTGTATGATTGCTCCTTACTGGTGCAAACGTCTGAACAAAACGAACATAACCGCTTTCCAAGCGTCTGAGCGTACAGGTATTCTGTACTGTGAGTGTACCGATGATAAGGTCATTATCTCTGGTAAAGCTGTACTCTTCTCAGTAAATGACATTGTTGCTTTGTGAAATATCTGCGCCGCCTTCGGGCGGCATTTAATTTTACTGGTGATTTAGTGTGAAATCTTTCAGTTTTAATTGAAAAATAAAAAGCATTAGCAAATGTAAAAATAACCTGCGAGCAAGGTGAATATGTAAGATTCTTGAGCATAATTTAACATCTAATCTGCAAATTATTTTTGTCCGATTTCAAAATGTTAATTATAAATATCAGATTTTTGTTATTGCTTTTTGATAAATTTTGTGATATAATAAATAATAAGTTATTATATATATTTCAATCTTTGAACTTGTTTCTTTGGAATGGGTAACAGACTGGGATTTCGTAGTTTTCACTGGCGTGTGCAACTGAACTATTATGTATAGAGAATTTTGGAATCAAATTATATAACGATCTTCTGATTAATCACTATTACTAATAGCAGCCTGTGCGGGGAGGAGAAACCCTATTAAATAACGGAGGTAATAGTATGGAAATCATTAATTTAATCGCTCTCATTATTATACCGATTTTAGCTGTAGTACGAGGGTATCGGTCACTGCATTTTAGGCTATGCACAGACAGAGCCTGCTCCTGCATCACCGAGAAAAGAGAACTATGTCTATTTTGTAGAATAACATTTGCGTCGGGGCTTTGTGCCCCGATATTGTTTATCTGCAAACTTCGTTCAACGTAGTTGTCTCAATACCAATGCTAAATAAATTCAAATAAAAAAATCATAAAAATTATTTTTTTCTATTGAATTTCTTCCAGGATTGTGGTACAATATAAGAAAAGGAGGATTTGCAATGTTAATAGAATTCAAATTCAGTAATTATCGTTCATTCAGAGATGAAGCTGTTTTGTCAATGGAAGCAACAGGGCTCGGAACGTTTAAAGACAGCCTTTTGAATTATGGAAACAATAGGTTTTTACCCGGAGTTGCAATCTATGGAAAAAACGGCGGCGGAAAAAGTAATGTAATAAGAGCATTCTGGCTCAGTGTACAGTTTATCAAAAACGCACAGCGAACA
>JAFSBM010000104.1 GCA_017437285.1 Ruminococcus sp.
CAATGGCATTGACTTCATTCCAGATTGAATTGCTGCGTTCATAGATATATACTGCTACCAAGTCATGAGAAATGAAGAAATTCTCATCGTATGACGCAAGAACCTGTTGCGTTTCAAGCGGATCAGAACCTGTCAAGCCATACAGGTTACTATTCTCTGTCCGTTTCTCACAATGTACAGGAAGCCTTACTTGCGAATCGTTTCTCTTATCTGGGCTGCGTGTTTATGCCGCTGTCGATTCTGATGGCGATCCTGAATCTATGTAAATTTCGGTATAAAAAATGTGTTCCGGTCTGCTTGATCGGCATTGGAGGTTTCATGTTTCTGATTGCCTCAAGTCCGGGATATCTGGATATTTACTACAAAGCGGTAACGTTAGAAGTCATTAACGGCGTGACGGTACTGTGCAAGGAATATGGCAGCTGGCATTGCCTGTATCTTTTTTACCTGCTGGGATATTTTGTGTCCATGGTTGCTGTGATCCTCATCGCTGTGGCAAAAAAGAAAATACAATCCCCAATAAAGTCGATTCTGCTTGCGATGATCGTATTCGTCAATATCGGTGTCTGGCTGCTCGAACAATTGGTGAAGCTGGATTTTGAATTTCTTTCCGTGTCCTATATTATCAGTGAATTGTTTCTTCTGGGACTCTACATGATGTTCTAGGAAGCAGAGTCCAACGCAGTGTCTTATCAGACACAGTCGGCTGCGTCAGATAACCGGGAACATTCGCCCATAGCAGAGCCTTCCTGCTTTCCTGTATCATCCCAACCTACACTGGCAGGCCATGATGTAACCACAGAGGACGCCCACACAGAAGAAGCCGCATTCTGTGAACAATGTGAGTATTTCGCATCCCATCTTTCCACTCTGACAAATACGGAACATATGATCTACCAGCTGTATCTCGATGTCAAAGGCACCAAAGAGATTATGCAGGAAATGAATATCAAAGAAAATACACTGAAATTTCATAACAAGAATATCTATAGCAAACTTGGAGTATCTTCAAGAAAACAGCTTATTCAGATTGCCTCTGCACTGCAAGCGTCAAAGAATACATAATATGAAAAGCATGATCCTGAAAAGATCATGCTTTTTGTGTTTCCCCCCCTTTTTCCCACCCTTTTTCAGATTTCCCACACCCAATTTTGTGGCTGGTGTGGTGACAATAATGCAGATTAGATGTATAATAATAGGTATAAACGTCGTTTTGTTCACTAACACAATGAAGGGAGTAATGTTATGAAAACCAAACGAAAGCAATTGACAGCTTTACTGACAGCAAGCGCCATGCTGCTGAGCGGAATGATGTATCTGCCGGCAGATTCGCTGCAGCCGCTTTCAATTGTCACTGCAGCCGAATCGCTGCCGGAGACTGCAAAGCTGACGGAAGAACGCTTCCCCGATGCCAACTTCCGAGCTGCTCTGGCGGAAACGTTCAGACTGAAAGAGGGGGATGCACTCACAGATGAGATGCTTGCCATTACGGAACTACACTTGAATAGCAAGCAGATTTCAGATCTGACGGGTGTCTCATATTTCACAAAACTGGAGAAACTGAACTGTTATAACAATCAGATTTCAAAATTGGATCTGTCAATGCTGACCGAGCTGGAATCATTGGACTGCTCTGACAATGCTCTTACGCAGTTGGATGTTTCCCATTTATCGGAGCTGCACTATTTGGATTGCTCAAAAAACGCACTGACGGAACTGGATGTTTCTGCCAATGTGCAGCTGACGTCGCTGGAGTGCCAATCAAATCAATTGACCGTGCTTGATGTTAGCACGCTTGAAGTGCTTCACTTATTAAATTGCCGAGACAATCAACTGACAAAGCTGGATGTTACAAACTGTTCGCCGCTATGGAGTCTTGAATGTGACGGCAATCCACTCTGGAAGCTTGACGGACTGACGGATAAGATCACCCAACTCTCGTATCCTGAGGAACGCACCATCTCTTCTGCAGAGGCATTGGATCTTTCCGGATATGGTATAGATCCTGCAAAGGTTACTGTAACAGGTGGTACATTCAGCAATGAAGGCGTCCTTGACTTCAAATCCGACTATTCATCCATGACATTCGCCTACGACTGCGGCAACAACACTTCACTCGCAGTTACAGTTGAACGCAAGATGATACTGTCGGACAAATATTTCCCGGATGCAAATTTCCGCAGCCGTCTGGCGGATATTCTGGATATCGCAGAAGGCGACGAGTTCGATCCCGAAAATGTCAAAAATCTGGATCTCAGCTCCGCAGACATTGCTGATCTGACGGGTATTGATTATTTTGTCAATCTTGAAACTCTCGATTGTGCGGACAATCAGCTGACCGCATCCCTCAAATGGAATCTGAAAAACCTTAAGCAACTGAATGTTTCAGACAATGCGTTCACCAGTCTTGTTCTCAATGATATGGAGCTACTGACAAGCCTGAATTGTGCAGGGAATCAGATTACCATGCTGACGATAAAGAATTGTCCGAACCTGAGCATCCTTGACTGCAGCGGCAACCTGCTGACGAAACTGGATCTGTCGGCATTCAATCAGTTGACAGAGTTGAATTGCTCGGGCAATACACTGACACGTCTGATGCTGAACACCAAGAAGACTTTGGAGAAACTCGACTGCAGCAAAAACCTTCTTTCCCTGCTGGATTTGACTGGTTACAGCAATCTAATCGCAGTTAACTGCAGTGAAAATCTCATTTCTGAACTGAATACCAAAGGTGCTTACAAGCTGGAAGAAATCGATTGCCGTTCGAACCAGCTCCATGCACTCAGTGTCGAGCATCTGAACAACTTGAACACCCTTAATTGCAGCGATAATCCGCTGGGAACACTTCACTTCAATTCTACTCTGAAGGAGCTGTATTGTTATGAAACAGCCCTGACAGAACTGACCATTCCGGAACTCTGTGGACTGGAGATTCTGTATTGCTACAGAACGCCGCTCACGGCACTGGATGTCACAAATGCTCATTCTCTTAAGGAGCTCGAGTGCTTTGAAACGCAAATTACAGAACTGAATCTGAAAAACAACGAAGAACTCTATCGACTGGATTGTTCTTCTGCAAAGCTGACAAAACTCGATCTCTCAGCCAACAAGAAACTCACCGCACTGCTCTGCAGTAACAACAAGCTGACAGATCTGGACGTGTCCATGCTGTACGAGCTGAAGAATCTCTACTGCGAACAAAATCGGATTTCCGTTCTGGATGTGACAACCTGCCGTTCTCTGGAAGAAATTTACTGTTCGAATAACAACATGACGCAGCTCATCGGTGCGACACAGGATACCCTCAAGACAGTGGCGTGCAGCGGAAATAAACTGTGGATAATTCCTGTTTTGAAGGATTATGCAGGCACGCTCGTTTATGATACCGTGCGTTCCATCCCCGAAAAAGCCGGACAAGCCGTCGATCTGTCCGCTTACACTATTGACCGCAGCCTTGTAAGCGTAACAGGCGGCAGTCTGACAGGAGATGGCAAGCTGGTTCCCGACGAAGGTGTAGATGTCATGCATTATACTTATGGACCGTGCGGCTCCGGCGGCTATACCATGAATATCGATGTAGTCTACACTGTGACGCTGGATGAGTCCTACTTCCCCGATGCGGCATTCCGTGCAGAACTGGGAACACTGTTCGGCATTTCCGAAGGTGATGTCCTCACAGAGGAGATGCTTGCAACAGAAACACTCAGTGTACAAAAAAAGAATATTGCCGATCTTACCGGTATTTGTTATTTTGCCGACCTCAAGAAGCTGACCTGCTATGGCAATGCACTGACAAAGATTGATCTGTCCTATAATACGGCTCTGACCACTCTTTACATCGGTGCCAATACACTGACAGAACTGGATGTGAGCATGCTGCCGGATCTGCAATCTCTGAGCATCGGCAACAACAAGATCTCCGAAATTGACCTCTCTTCCAACACAAAGCTGACCAGTTTCTCCACTGCCGGCAATCCCATTTCCGTGCTGGATCTTTCAAATCATCCGGATCTGGATTCTGTTGACTGCGGCGGAAGCCCTTGTCTGACAGAGCTGAAGCTTGATAAAGCTGAAAACATCAGCGAGCTGATCGTTGATAATACGCCTCTGTATTATCTTGATCTCACATCAGCTCCTTGGGTAGGTCTCAGCTTTTATGGAACCAATCTCTGGGGTATTGATCTCCATCCGGAAGCAAGTCTCTCGGAAACATCGGTTACTTACAAGGCAAACATGAAAGGCGTCAATCTTGCAGCTATGGGAATTGACCTGAACAAGGTAACCGTAAACGGCTGCACCATTACCGAGGAAGGCGTTCTGCTGCCGGATCCGAACGCAGCGGAAAGCATCTACACTTACGACTGCGGAAACGGTAAGAAGCTGAATGTGACCATCGAATGGGGTGTTTCTCTGACTGAGGAGAATTTCCCCGATGTAAAATTCCGTGAAACACTATCAGAAGAATTCGGCATTGCTGAGGGTGACTGGCTGACACCGGAAAACCTGAATATTACCACACTGATTTTTCACAGCAAGGGCATGACGAGCATCGAGGGCATAGAGTTCTTCACGAAGCTCACCAAGCTCAACTGCTATGGCAACTACCTGACCAACGTGGATCTTTCGGGCAATCCTGCCCTTGTGGAAGTGACACTTAATTCCAACCGTCTGCACACGCTGATTCTGGATGGCTGCACATCGCTTGCTGAACTCTATGTTGATGATAATCAGCTCACAGCACTGGACGTTGACAGCTGCACAAATCTGGATTATCTGACGATTGACAATAACCCGCTGACAGAATTGGATATCACATCGAACGAGAAGTTAAGGGTACTGTATGTAAGAGATACACCTCTCACATCACTGGAGCTGTCAGGCTGTCCCGACCTGGACGCCTTCTCCTGCAGTGGTTCCGGACTGACCGCATTGGATGTCAGCAACAATACCAAGCTGACGAATTTGTCTGTCAATAATACGGGAATTACTTCTATCGATCTGACAAACTGCACCATTCTTGAAGAATTTTCTGCAGCCAACACCCCGCTCTGGAGCATTCAGGGTCTGCGGGAAGAGATGATTGATGTCACTTATGACGAACCCCGTACCCAGTATATTGCAGAATTCACCATTGACATTCACGAGTACATTGACGATGCGAATAAGGTGACAATCACAGGCGGCAGTCTGGATGAAAACGGTGTGATCACTGTTGATCCGGATGCAACAGAATGCGTTTATGTCTATGACTGCGGTGCCGGATACAAGCTGACGGTGAATATCGTTGTCGGTGTTCCGCTGACAGAGGAATACTTCCCCAATCAGAATTTCCGCGCATTACTTGCAGAAAAGCTCGGCACATCTGTCGGTGATCTGCTGACAATGAAGCACCTGAGTACAGAAACACTCAGCTTATGGAGTGGCAATATCAGCGATCTGACCGGAATTGAATACTTCCGCAATCTCAGAAGTCTTAATGTCTCAAACAATCCTTTGTACCGTCTGGATCTTTCCAAGAATACAAAGCTCGAACAGCTTGATTGCGATTTTTGCCGAACACTTGAAGAACTGGTTCTTCCTGAATCATTGGTTTCGCTGGACTGTGAGTACAACAATCTGTCGGAACTGGATCTGAGACACCTGATCAACCTTGAGAGATTGAATTGTCCTGACAATAAACTGACTGCATTGTATCTTCCCCAGAGTGCGGCACTCAAGGATGTGAAATGTAATGACAACCTTCTGACCGCACTGGATGTATCTGCCAATACGGGATTGACTTCACTTACCTGTTATGATAACAATCTCACAGAACTGCTCCTGCCCGCTGACAGTGCTTTGACAAAACTTAGCTGTTCTTCGAATGAGCTGACAGCACTGGATCTGACAAAGACACCGCATCTCGAATATCTCTCATGCAGTTATAACAAAGTGCCTGAACTCGATCTGTCCCAGCTCAGTGATCTCAACGATCTGTACTGCAGCCAAAACGTTCTTACCGCTCTGGATGTTTCTTCCTGTCCCAATCTGATGAACCTGTATTGCTATGGTAATCAACTCACGACACTGGATCTGTCTGCCAATACCAAGCTGGAAATGCTGGAATGTGATAACAATCAGATCAGCACGCTGGATCTTTCTGCGAATACTATGCTGGATACTCTAAACTGTAAAAACAATCAGATCAGCACGCTGGATCTTTCTGCCAATACTATGCTGGAAGATCTAAACTGTACAAACAATCAGATCAGCACGCTGGATCTTTCTGCCAATACCAAGCTGGGTGAGCTGTATTGTAAAGACAATCCGCTCTGGTACATTGCGGGTGTTTCCGATTTTGATGAGCTTTATGGGTGTGAATATGACGAAGAACGCTATGAACGCTACATTGGCAACAACATTGATCTTTCTGCCTATGGAATTGATCTGAGCAAGGTCTCGCTGACCGGTGCGACAATTGATGAGAACGGCATTCTGACCGTGGATGAGGATGCAGAGGATTTTGTCTATGTGTATCATCTTGACAGTGAAAAGACACTGACTGTATACGGTGATACGCAGACTGAGATTTACCTGACAAAGGAATTCTTCCCCGATGATATGTTCAGACAGAAGCTGGCATCCGAGTTTGACGTGTCCGAAGGCGATGCATTGACCAGATCTATGATTACAAGTGAGTTTCTGGATGTATATCATGCAAGCATTCAGGATCTGACCGGCATCGAATATTTTTCTAAGCTGAAAAGATTGAATTGCGGCAGAAACCAACTGACCGAACTGGATCTCAGCACGCTGACGGCTCTGGAACACCTGGAATGCTACGACAATCAGCTGACGACACTGGATGTCAGCAATCTGACAGCTTTGACGATTTTGGATTGCGGTGAAAACCAGCTGACCGAACTGGACCTCAGCATGCTGACAGCTCTGGAATACCTGGATTGCTACGACAATCAGCTGACGACACTGAATGTCAGCAATCTGACAGCTTTGATGGTTTTGGATTGCAGAGAAAACCAACTGACCGAACTGAATCTCAGTACGCTGACAGCTTTGATGGGTTTGGATTGCAGTGAAAACCAACTGACCAAACTGGATCTCAGCAATCTGACGGCTTTGAGTGGTTTGGATTGCAGCGAAAACCAACTGACCAAACTGGATCTCAGCACGCTGACGGCTCTGGAATACCTGGATTGCTACAACAATCAGCTGACGACACTGGATGTCAGCAATCTGGTGACACTGGAAGAGTTGTATTGCTATGAAAACAAGCTGACCACACTGAACCTGAGTGGCTTGACGGCTTTGGATATGCTGGATTGCAGTCATAACCAGCTGGGTGTACTGGAATTGCCCACCACTTCTACGCCATTGAAGCTATACGCTGTGGGCAATCCGCTTTGGAAGATCGATTTGCCGGACAACATTGATACATACGAGTACGATCCTGTCAGATCACTGATTACCGACCAGATCGAAATTGACCTGTCTGACTATGAGATTGATCCCGATGATGTGACCGTGAAAAACGGAGAATTCAAGGATGGCATACTGCGATTCACTGGAAGTGCTCCCATAGAATACATCTATGATGTGACAAATGGTGAAAAGTTGACCGTCATGGTCACAAACAATGCGAATATTTTGCTCAATGAGGTATATTTCCCTGACGCAAACTTCCGTGCTGCACTGGCTGAAATCCTCGGCATTTCCGAAGGAGATCTCATTTCGATTGAAAAGCTGCTGACTGATAAACTCGATGTAAGTAAAAAACAGATCGCTGATCTGACCGGTATTTCGTATTTCTCGGCACTGACTGAACTGAATGCTGCAGACAATGCATTGACAGCACTGGATCTGACTTCTCTGCATGCTCTTGAAAAGCTGAATTGTGATAAAAACAGCCTGACAGTACTGGATGTGTCCCATAATACCGATCTGAAGGATCTGTCTTGTACAAACAACGAGCTGCATGTGCTTGATCTTTCTAAGAATAACGCTCTTGAAAAGCTGAATTGCAACGACAACTACATCACCTATCTGGATCTTTCCAATACAGCATTGAACGGTCTGCAGAATGTCACCAGCAAAATTGATCTCTCCGGTAACTCCGCAGATCTGGGCGAAGGTTTCGACGCTGAAAAGGCATCCGACTTGGTAAACGCTACCATCGAGGGCACAACATTGTACAAGGAAGAGTGTGGAATGTCTGCATTCTATACCTATGACACCGGCAACGCCAATGCACCTGTGGCATTCATGCTGAAAAGCGATGCGCAGCAGATCAAGAATGAGCATATTGCAGAAATCGCAGATGTTACCTACGACTATACTGAGATCATGCCTGAGGTTGAAATTGTGATCAACGGTTACAAACTTCAGAGAGAAATTGACTACACAGTTGAGTATGCTGATAATATCAATGTCGGTACAGCAACTGTATCCATCACCGGCATCAATGGATTTGAAGGCACAGTCAATAAAACCTTTGAGATTCTTAAAATCAAGCCCGATGTCGAAGCAATCATCCCCGATCAGGAATACTTTGAAGGCGATGCACTCCCCGAAATCAGTGCTTCTACTGAAGAAAATGGTGTCATCAAGTGGCTGGGCGATCTGACTGAACTTGTGTTTGGTATAAACATTCTTGAATGGCTGTTCACCCCCGAAGATACAGAGAACGTTGAATCCGTAACAGGAGTAATCGAAGTAGAAGCCAAGGCAACCACAACTACTACAACCGAATCTAC
>JAFSBM010000105.1 GCA_017437285.1 Ruminococcus sp.
CTTATTTAGCAGGCGTCGCTTCGCTCCTAATATCATAAATTAAAACTTTTTTGAAAAATATTTATTATGACGCATTTTTCTTCTCAAAATAACAATATATATTTCAAATTCCGATTTTTTCGATTCTCCGTATATATATTATTATCATGATACCCTGATCGTGGTAATCTTATATAGAAAGGAGAAATTAAAAATGTTCAACAACAACAACCGTTATCTGACCTGTGGCGTAGATTCATCGATACCGCTTGAATTGCAGTTATTCCTGTGGAATTGTGTTGATGAATTGCCTGCGGAAAGGGACTACTTACAGGTATTCAAGCTTGAGCCGTTTGGCGAAATGCAGAGAATAACCCACACATCAGAAAATCCAGAACACAAAATGGAATATCTTATTTTGTCGGAAAAACCGATTGCCGAAAAGATTTACATAATCGACGACGGCGATCACTCAACAATGCTGCTTGCAGAAGAATATTAATGACAATGCCGCTCCTCCGGGAGCGGCTATTTTACGTTATTTTGGAGGAAATCAAAATGGAAGAAAAATTAATTTGCTCACACTGTGGAAATGAAATCACAGATGATGACTACTCAATGGTCAACGGACAAGTTGTCTGTTCTGACTGTGTAGAACGCTACTGTTGCACTTGTGACAGATGCGGCGCTACTATATTCGACTCCGATGCTTACGGTGATGAATATACTAATCTTTGCCGTTATTGCTATGATAATTATTATACCCGTTGCGAAAATTGTGATGCACTCGTTCACGTTGACGATGCGTACCACTACAACAATTCTGACTACTGCTCTGAATGTTACCATGACATAGCCAATGAGAATAGTGCAATTAAGGAATATGGTTACAAGCCTGAACCTGTGTTTTACGGCGAAAATCAGCGATATTTCGGCATAGAGCTTGAAATAGACGGAGCAGGCAAGGACAGCGACAATGCAAGAGAAATCCTTGATATTGGCAATGAGGACGGAGATCATATCTACATAAAATCAGACGGTTCACTTGATGACGGAATGGAGATTGTCAGCCACCCTATGACGCTGGATTATCATAAAAATTATTGTTGGTCCGAGATAATGAAAAAGGCTGTATCCCTTGGTTATCGCTCACACCAGACAAGTACCTGTGGACTTCATATCCATGTAAACAGAATTTGCTTTGGAAAGTCCAGAGAGGAGCAGGATGAGGTAATAAGCCGTGTTCTTTACTTTGTAGAACACCATTGGAATGAGTTGCTGAAATTCAGCCGTCGTTCTGAATATACGATTAACCGCTGGGCGGCTCGTTATGGATATGAGAACTCACCTAAGGCTATTATGGACAAGGCAAAGAAAGGCAATTTTGGAAGATATGCTGCTGTCAACCTTTGCAATTACAGCACAATAGAATTCAGATTATTCAGAGGCACTCTCAAAATTAATACATTCATAGCCACATTGCAGCTCGTCAATGAGATTTGCAATGTGGCTGTTTCTATGTCTGATGAAGGATTGCAAAAGCTGTCCTGGTCAGAATTTGTAGCGAATATTACAGATACCGAACTCATCCAGTATCTGAAAGAACGCAATTTATACATCAACGAAAGTGTTGAAGAAGCGGAGGAATACTAATGAACAAATTTAACCTTATGGCAATGGCTGAAAAGATGCCTGCCAACACATTAACGCAGGAGCTTATCAAGCTTGCCGCTATTATAGCGGCTACTTGTCTTGCGGCAAAAATCGAAAATATCATTCACGAATTATCGAAAGATAATCCACCTGATATAACAGGCGAAATAAGATACGAGGAGGGAAAGTAATATGTGTGCATTATTTGGCTGGCTTGATTACAAGGGAATTATCCCCCACAAGATTTTGAAGAAACTTACACAGGCATTAGCTAACGCTGCCGAGGAACGTGGAACCGATGCTGCGGGTATCTCCTACATAAAGGATGGCAAGGTTACGGTTTACAAGCGTCCGAGGGCGGCACATCTTATCAGATTCAATGCTCCCGATGATACAAAAGCAATCATGGGGCATACCCGCATGGCTACCCAAGGCGACAAAAAGCACAATTACAACAATCATCCATTTTCCTGCGTTGCAGGAGATACGGCATTTGCTTTTGCTCATAACGGAGTCCTCTGGAATGATAAAGAACTCCGCAAGAAAGGTTTAGTACCTGAAAGTCATATCGAAACCGACAGCTATGTTGCCTGTCAACTGATTGAACAGCAGAGAAAACTCGACTTCGACAGCTTAAAATATATGGCTGAAACTGTTGAGGGAAACTTCACTTTCACGGCTCTTGATCAGCACAACTCCCTATATATCATCAAGGGTAGCAATCCTATGTGCCTGCTCCATTTTGAGGCTCTTGGACTGTATGTTTATGCCTCCACCGAGAGCATCATGAAGAACGCTTTGAAGAAAATCGGATTTCATAAATTCGATGCTGAAAAGGTTGAGGTCTTTGAGGGTGATATTCTTAAAATCGACGAAAACGGAGTTATATCAAGATCAGAGTTTGAATACCTCTCAGCTACAAGCCATTTCGGTTGGTATAATTCCGCTGACTATTACCCCATACACGAAGAATTGCTCCTTGCATATTGCGGCTGTTATGGCGTAGACAGCTCCGATGTTGAACTTCTTCTTGACTACGGTTATACTCCCGATGAGGTAGAAGATATGCTTGTTGATACAAACCTGCTCCATGAAACGCTCAGAGCTATCAGATTTGATGAATGTGAAAGTGTTTATGAGGGATACTGTTCGGCGTTCTGAAAAGTATACTTTATGGCACAGCCGAAAAACAGCAGAAAAACTGTTCCAAAAAGTGGTGTTTTGACTTTTGGGACGTTCCGAAAGTCACCACCACTTTTTGGGTCAGATTGGAGGTCATATGGATAATAGAATTTATGGTTATGCTCGTGTATCAAGTCGTGAGCAAAACGAAGACAGGCAGATTGAAGCATTGAAGTCTTTCGGAGTTCCTGAGGGAAATATTATAATCGACAAGGCATCAGGTAAGGACACGGAGCGTGTCGGTTATCAGTATATGAAACAGCAGATTCTCCGCAAAGGAGATACCCTCGTTATCAAAGAGCTGGACAGACTTAGTCGCAACAAAGCAGATATAAAGAGAGAATTGGAAGTATTCAAGAAAATTGGAGTCCGTGTAAAGATACTGGATATCCCTACTACGCTTACTGACTTTCCCCCTGAACAGATGTGGGTTATGGATATGATAAATTCTATCCTTATTGAAGTTCTCGGTTCAATTGCTGAGAATGAACGCAACAAAATCCGCACTCGTCAGCGTGAGGGGATAGAGGCGGCTAAAAAGAAAAACGTCCGCTTCGGGCGTCCGCCTGCTCCCCTGCCTGATAATTGGCAAGAAATTATAACCGACGTCAAAGAAGGCAGAAAAAAGCCTGTAGAGGCTATCCGTGAACTTGAAATTTCACGGTCGCATTACTACAGGCTGTATTCAAAAAATGATTATTAGGAGTTGAATATATGGAAATAAAGGATAATCAGGACAAAGGCTATATCGCAGTTTGGCTTACTAATGAAGAACAAAAGCACTGCGACCGCAATAAACTTACTTCTTTGCTGTTGAGTAAAGCCGTTTCGCCTAAATGTAAAGTTGTATACTATTTGTCAGGGCGAGATGACTTATTCAAAAATACAGAGGGACTTTTGCTTGCAAATCTTAAAAACATCTAACGTGTTCAGAAAACACAAGCGGCTTACGATATTTAATACCAATCCCCAAAATGTTCATAGACAAAGATTATGACAGGCAGTATTTATGCTATTAAATTTGTCTACTGTTGTTTTAGGGATTGGTATTACTTAATGACATTTCTTTTCTCTAATGCTGTTATGTCTGAAGTTCACCAACGACAATCTGCCTTTGTGTACCATCATCCGTACAAGTCACAATGGTGATACGGTCATCGCCGAAATCATCTAGTACCCATGTTTCACTTGGTTCGACAATGAAATTTTTTGTAACTGTGTATGTATACTTTGTTCTCTGCTCATCATTGTCTATCAGATACATTTTCATACCAATCTTGATATGTTTCATCTCATTGAAAATCTCCGCATAAATGGTGCTGTTGTGTCCTGCAATACAGTAATTTCCCGAACCGACTGCACCTGTACCCGGAAAATGTCCTGCCGCCTTTGACAGCACCTCATGTTCAGTACCGTCCATAACGGGAGCCTTGATGTCAAGGTCGGGTATCTCAAATACAACGCACTCATTCAGAAGCCGCTGTTTTTCAATCTCACGGCTGATACGTTTCCAGCCAAATACGCCAAGCACAGAAATACCAAGGAGCATTGCAATAAAACCTGTAATAAAGAGGATTTTTTCTTTTTCGTCTTCATCGTACCACCGTCCCTTGTTTATATTATAGCAGATTTTACTTCATATTGCAACTAAAGGAGCGTCCGCAGACGCTCCTTTAGTAATGTTATCGAGGATTATTCCTCATCTCTTTTTCTGCTCTTTGCCATTGCATAGATACCGAAAATCATCATTGCAGCAGCTGCAAGCATAATGTAATTGTAAATCACGATGTAACCTGTCTGAGGGAGATTTACCTCATCACCGTCGGATTCAGTGCCAACACCTGTTAATGGATCAATGTTGTAAATATCCAGAATATTACCTTCAGCATCTGTCAGAGTAATCACTGCGTTGCCGTCAGCTGTGTACTCGATTTCTGCATCTTCGGGAGTTACGCCTGTCTTTTTCGCATAATCCTTCACTGCCCAATCACAAAGCTCCTCATCGGATGTAATGTGAGTCGGAGTGGTTGTTGTAGTTTCTGTTGTTGTAGATGTGGTTGTACTTGATGTTGTAGTTTCTGTAATTGTGGATGTACTTGTACTTGTTGTAGTGGTTTCTGTTGTTGTGGATGTAGTGGTGCTTGATGTTGTGGTTTCAGTAGTAGTTGTAGATGTAGTAGTACTTGAAGTCGTAGTTTCTGTAGTTGTGGATGTACTTGTGCTTAATGTAGTAGTTTCTGTTGTTGTAGATGTAGTTGTACTTGAAGTTGTTGTTTTAGTTGTTGTAGAAGTAGTAGTGCTTGATGTTGTTTCAGTTGTTGTGGATGTAGTAGTGCTTGATGTGGTAGTTTCAGTAGTTGTGGAAGTACTTGTACTTGATGTTGTTGTTTCAGTAGTTGTAGAAGTAGTTGTACTTGATGTAGTTGTTTCAGTTGTTGTGGATGTACTTGTACTTGATGTGGTAGTTTTTGTAGTTGTGGATGTAGTAGTACTTGATGTTGTTTCAGTTGTAGTTGTAGATGTAGTAGTGCTTGATGTTGTGGTTTCTGTTGTTGTAGATGTAATAGTACTTGATGATGTTGTTTCAGTTGTTGTGGATGTAGTAGTGCTTGAGGTTGTTGTTTCTGCTGTTGTAGATGTAGTAGTGCTTGAAGTCGTTGTTTCTGTTGTTGTGGATGTGGTAGTGCTTGATGTTGTAGTTTCTGTTGTTGTAGATGTAGTAGTACTTGATGTTGTTGTTTCTGTAGTTGTGGAAGTGGTTGTACTTGTTGTTGTGGTTTCAGTTGTTGTAGAAGTAGTTGTACTTGATGTTATGGTTTCAGTAGTTGTGGATGTAGTCGTGCTTGATGTTGTTGTCTCAGTTGTTGTAGATGTAGTTGTGCTTGAAGTCGTTGTTTCTGTAGTTGTGGATGTAGTCGTGCTTGATGTTGTTGTCTCAGTTGTTGTAGATGTAGTTGTGCTTGAAGTCGTTGTTTCTGTAGTTGTAGATGTAGTAGTACTTGATGTTGTTGTCTCAGTTGTTGTAGAAGTAGTTGTACTTGATGTTGTAGTTTCAGTTGTTGTAGAAGTAGTTGTACTTGATGTTGTAGTTTCAGTAGTAGTTGTGGATGTACTTGTACTTGATGTGGTAGTTTTTGTAGTTGTAGATGTAGTTGTGCTTGATGTAGTAGTTTCTGTAGTTGTGGAAGTAGTTGTACTTGTTGTAGTTGTTTCTGTAGTTGTAGATGTACTTGTGCTTGATGTAGTAGTTTCTGTTGTTGTGGACGTAGTAGTGCTTGAAGTCGTTGTTTCAGTTGTTGTAGAAGTAGTTGTACTTGATGTAGTAGTTTCTGTTGTTGTGGATGTAGTAGTTCTTAATGTTGTAGTTTCTGTTGTTGTGGATGTAGCAGTACTTGATGTGGTAGTTTCTGTAGTTGTTGATGTAGTTGTACTTGAAGTTGTTGTTTCTGTAGTTGTGGAAGTAGTTGTACTTGAAGTTGTAGTTTCTGTTGTTGTGGATGTAGTCGTGCTTGAAGTTGTAGTTTCAGTAGTAGTTGTGGAAGTACTTGTACTTGATGTTGTAGTTTCTGTAGTTGTGAATGTAGTCGTGCTTGATGTTGTAGTTTCTGTTGTTGTAGATGTAGTAGTACTTGAAGTTGTAGTTTCAGTTGTTGTAGAAGCACTTGTGCTTGATGTGGTTGTTTCAGTAGTTGTGGATGTAGTAGTACTTGAAGTTGTAGTTTCTGTTGTTGTAGAAGTAGTAGTACTTGAAGTTGTTGTGGAAGTGGTTGTACTTGTTGTAGTTGTTTCTGTAGTTGTGGAAGTAGTTGTACTTGATGTGGTAGTTTCTGTTGTTGTGGAAGTAGTTGTGCTTGATGTTGTAGTTTCTGTAGTTGTTGTAGAAGTAGTTGTACTTGAAGTTGTTGTTTCTGTAGTTGTGGAAGTAGTTGTACTTGTTGTTGTGGTAGTAGTGGTAGTTGTCGTAGTTGTTGTCTGCGCTTCTACAACTGCTGTGCCTGTTACTACTTCGTAGTTATCCGCATCATCGGGAGTAAACTGCCATTCCAGCTCGTTTTCGCCCTCAACCAAACCGTCTACAAGCTCTGTCAGCCATTCAATGATACCGCTGATTTTGCTCTCATAACCAATTTCGGGAAGTGCATCGCCTACAATGTATTCACCTTCGGGAATGATAGGAGTTACTTCGGGAGTCGCCTTAACAACTGTTACAGGAATTGTTCTGACAAGTACAGGTGCAGATTCCCAGATTTCATAACCTTCCATATTTGTATAATCGTAGTTTTCACCATCTGTAATTACCATAAAAGCCACATAGCCGTCATTATCGACTGTCGGTATAACAGAGCTGTTAAACCAACTCCAATCACTATCTGACAGCTCACTTTCAGCCAATGTCTGCCCATAGGTCAGTTCACTTGCAGTAGGAGTATTCACTTCGGGTGTTGCTTTTGCAACTGTAATCTCAACCTCGATACCCTCGATGATCTCGTAGTTATCAGTATCCGCAGGTGTGAATGTTACTGTGAATGTATTTGTTCCTGCGTTGCCGACAGACTGTGTGTCGTCGTCCCATGCAAAGCCCTCGGGAAGTGCTACATCTGCAAGTGTATCGCCGTAGGTTGCAGTCAGGTCTGTGGGAATTTCGTAGTCGGGAGTTGCCTTTGCAACTTCAACTTCAACCTCGATACCCTCGATGATCTCATAGTTATCAGTATCCGCAGGAGTGAATGTCACGGTGAATGTGTTCGTGCCTGCATTGCCGACAGACTGTGTGTCGTCGTCCCATGCAAAGCCCTCGGGAAGTGCTACATCTGCGAGTGTATCACCGTAAGTTGCAGTCAGGTCTGTGGGGATAACGTAGTCGGGTGTTGCCTTGTTAATCACATATTCTCCGATGACGCTCACTTCGCCCCATGTCATGATAACTTCGTAAGTTCCTGCATTTGTGGGATAATTGTTTTCTTCGCCGTCAATTGTAATCACAGGAAACTCTCCTGCATAGGTGGTATCGCTGCAAGTTAAATGCGGTACTGCCATTGGGCTGTCGCCGTAGGTTGCGGTGGGAATGTTCAGTGTGAAGCTCATTTCTACGTCGCCGCAGATGCAAATATGAGCGATAGTGTCTGTGGTTTCATCTGCGGTATAAACATGGCTGTGAGTCTCGCTTGCATTTTCCACGTAACCGCAGACAGAGCAAACCTTATCGTGCGTTCCGTCGCCGTTGTTGCTATATTTGTCTTCGCTGTGGCTGTGGTCGCAGGTGATGGTAAAGGTCTTGGTAACAGTTCCCTTGAAGTTGCCGATGCCCTGAATGGTCACGGTAGCGGTACCGGGATTCACATTTTCAGCATAGGAAACGGTATAGTCCCTATCTTTTACCAAGGTTTCGCCGTTCAGAACGACCACAGGATCGGGTGTTTTGGCATTGCCGTCGTAGGTGAACGTGCCGTTTACAGTTACAGTTGCACCTGCGATGCTTGTCGGCTCC
>JAFSBM010000106.1 GCA_017437285.1 Ruminococcus sp.
ACCCATTACAAATATTCTGCTTTCGGGAACCTGATATGGTAAATCAATATCACATTCACCGAGGGCTTTTTCATCAATGTAAGGTTCATCAAGAGCCGTGCCATTGACGTAGACCGTTCCGTCCTCTGTAATGTCTACCCAGTCTGTTGTTGCAACTTATACGATACAATGCGACTACAAAATGTTTTGTAAATAACAAAAAAATCCTGCCAAAGCAACGTATAAACGCAGCCTTGACAGGATTATATATAGCCATTGATTCTCATTACTATAACAACATATAATTCAATTTACAATGCAACTGAAATCTCACTTCCGTCACGAAAGATAAATAAAACATTTTCTTTACTATAAACTATTGCTTTTTCGAGCATAAAAGTCCACATCTGACTATCAAACTCAGATATGAAATCGATTTCCTCAAACTTCGACCAAAAACGCCTTATTGTTTCTTTACGTACCGTCAAACTATTTATTTCCGTTAATATATCATTGTTAAGCTTATTTAACGAGTCGTAACGATTGATAATTTCATTTCTTTTTTCTTTATAACTGCCAACTAAATTATCAGTCGAATTATTTAGTTCAACCAGTTTACTTATATCAAGTTCTAATTTCTCCATTTCAAATTTTATGGATTTCTGTCTTTCTTCCAATTTTTCTGTGGATAATTGAATATTAAGAATATCATTGTAATCTGAAATTATTTCTTCACGTTTACGTACTAAGCTGTTTACAGCCTTTACAAATAAAGCTTTAATCTGTTCCTCAGTTACATATGGTGTACTACACTTAGTGTCTTTAAATTTGTCATTGCATTGCCATACCACCTTACGATATTTATCATTTGAATGCCAAACTTTTGAGCCATAAATCCCACCACAATCACCACAAATTATTTTTGATGAAAGAATACTTGTGCTACACTGTCGTTTTCCTTTTCCACCTTCCGCTAAAAGCCTTTGCACCTGGTCGAAAATCTCAGGTTCTATAATCGCTTCATGATTTTCCTTAACATAATACTGCTTCAATTCCCCCTTATTTTTCACCAACTTTTTTGTCAAAAAATCTGCGACATAATATTTTTGTAAAAGTGCGTCCCCTTTATATTTCTCATTTTTCAAGATACGCTGAACTGTATAATATTTCCATTGTGATTTACCAAAAGGCGTTGCGATTCCTTCTTCTGTCAATATTTTAGCAATTCTCGTTATATTATATCCTTGTAAGTACATACTAAATATTCTACGCACAATAACGGCCTGTTCTTCATCAATCTCAAGTCCGCCATCCGCACCTCTTTTATATCCTAAAAACTTTGAATACGAAACTGATACTTTCCCATCCTCCATACCTTTTCTTTTACCCCACCGAACATTCTCCGATATAGAACGACTTTCCTCTTGGGCAATGGAGCTCATAATAGTCAATAACAATTCACCTTTCGAATCCAACGTCCATATATTCTCTTTTTCAAAATAACACTCAACGCCATGTTCCTTCAAGGTTCGTATGGTTGTTAAGCTGTCAACAGTATTTCTTGCAAATCGACTAACTGATTTTGTTATTATAAGATCGATTTTTCCAGCAAGTGCATCAGTAATCATAGAATTAAAGGATTCTCTTTTAGCTATTCTCAGACCACTGACACCTTCATCTGCATAAACATTTACAAATTCCCAGCCAGCGTGTTCTTTTATGTACTTTGTATAATAATTCACCTGCATTTCATAAGACGACTGCTGTTCATCATAATCAGTACTAACACGGGCATATGCAGCCACTTTTATTTTCTTAGCTACACTTACGTTTGATGCGCAAAGCTCGTTATGAATGGCGGGTATTACCGTAACCTGCCTTCCTGTTTTGTTTTTACATTGCGTTGTATTTAGAATTGTTTCCATTGCAGAACGCTCCTTCTTTCCCTTTCAATTAAAACCCTAGCATATGTTATATCCTCAAGAATCGCTTCATGACAAGCTTCTCCCACATCTGCTGTTTCAACAGTAACTGAATTTCCGTAAAAATCATTACGTACTATATTACCAATGCTATATCGGGTAAAATTATTTCCTCTTACTGTTCGTATTCCAAGTTCTGTAATTTTAACGGCAATTTCAGCAAAATTATACCCTTCAAGATACATTTTGAATATAAAGCGTATTATTTCAGCCTCTTCAGATATAATGAAATATCTGTTTAATTCGTAATTGTATTCATATCCGAAAATATGCCTGCAATATTTATTTTTTCGTTGTTTACGTATTTCTGAAGCTCTTTCAAAATCCTCACGCTTAATAATAGCTTCATGACAATTATGATATATATATTTAGGGAATTCACCATTGTTCACTTTTTTTACCTTTGTTAAATAACTTTCGACATATTTTTTCTGCCACATTATATCACCGGTATAAATTTCATTACTGATAATTCTTCCGATAGTACCCTTATCAAAATTACAACCATTGGTAGTTGTAAAACCCCTTTTGTTTAAATCGGCAGCTATTTGATGAAACGATTTTCCTTCTAAAAACATACCATATATTTCACGCACTACAGCAGCTTCATCGGGAATTATAATATATTGTTTTAGTTCATCATCATAACGATATCCATACACATGCTTATTCCATGATACAGCTTCTCCGCTGGCATATTGTTTTCGCATACCCCATTTAACATTTTCAGAAATTGAACGACTTTCTTCTTGAGCAAAAGACGCAAGAATCGTCAGTATCAGTTCCCCCTCTTTACTGAATGTGCTTATGCGTTCCCTTTCAAAACGAACTTCTACACCAAGATATTTCAAATACCTAATAGCTTCTAATAAATCCACAGTATTCCGTGCAAATCTAGATATACTTTTACAGAGAATGATGTCTATTTGTCCTTTTTCACATTTTTTAATTAATTCCAAAAAAGCTTCTCTTTTTTCGACTTTTGTCCCAGAAATTCCACGGTCAGCAAATACTCCTGCTAACTCCCAATCTGAATTATTTTGAATCAGTCTGCGGTAATATGTAATCTGAGCATCCAAAGAATGCAACATTGGATCAGAGTCTACAGAAACTCTAGCATAGGCAGCAACACGTTTAAGTCTACCTAATTTCATATCATTTGGTAATAATGTTATAATCTCCTTCATACGTCACTCCTTTTTAAAATTAATACCAACGCCTTAATTCATGTTCACTTTAATTTCAGTTGTCATTAAAGTCCCTCCTACATAAAATTTCAGCTATACCATTCTTATTAAACCGCATATCTGATTACACCTATATTACCGCTAAAACTGCTATTTATCAAGCATTTTCGGATATAAAGATTGACAAAGAAGGAGCGTATCTCTGTTGCAATATTGTATCAATTTCGTCATATTCTTCTTGATTAATTAAGCCACATTCCAGCAATTTTTTTGAAATAATCAAATTAATATTATAATCCATTTCACGATTCATAAGTTTTGCATTTTCCAGAGGCGATTCAAACATAATTATCTTCCCTTCATATTTATAATTTATAAAAGGCGAAAAAATATTAGCGTTGTACATATGCACAACGCTAATATTTTCAAATTTACTTTTTATCAATCCAACCAGTCACATAGCGACCAATGGGTGTATTACCGCAGTTTTTAGGACTATTCGTGATACGCAGTCTGCCATTCACAACCTTGCCGTCATACAGATAAAACGTACCGCTTTTCTTGATACCTGTTTTTGCCGTGCTGGATGCGTAGAGCGTTGTGTCCTTGAGTATTACGGCAGTACCCTTGGTGTAGGATTTGCCATTACTGTGAACAACATCACCGTCATTGTCAAATACGGAATATCCATTCGCACAGGACTTTTTTGCATTGTCAAGATTACGGAAGGCGCCTGTCTGCGACTTCGCATCCTCCCAAGACTTACGCACACGGTACAACTCATCATCCGCAAGATATACCTGCACCTTCGCCTTGAATTCCGCCCAGTGCGGCAGAATATACAGCGGACACATCTTATAATTATTTCTCATGGTATTCAGTTCATCCACCGTACCCGTTCTGCCGTCCTTGACGTTCAGCCAGTGGGTATGGGTAAAAAGGCACTCAATACCAAGACCATACTGCCTAAGCAGATATGCCGCCAATCGTGCCGCATTATCCTCGGATTTTCTGTCGTCCTCGTTATAAGCAGCACTCATAATGCACTCAATTGCGATAGTCTTGCGGTTGCCGTCACCATCACCGTCAGCGGCGTGCCAGCCCGAGAGGTCAAGGGGCAGATTCTGCCAAGCGCAAGTTTCATCCACATAATAATGCACACGGACATCATTCATATTGCCGTTGACGGTGGCTCTGGTGTACTGTTCCGCAGGTGTTGTGCCCTTTGCAGTTGTAATATCACTGGTGTTGTGGATCGTTACACCAATAATTTTGCCCTCCATTGATTCGGAGGGCATCGGGATGTTATTGGGATTGTGGTTTGTGAGAAGATACTCATTGACGGTTACACCGTTCATTGTTGTTGTCTTATCAGCCTTCAGAATTGCCATTGTTTTCATCCTCCATTTCTTCGCTTCTCTTATGAAGCTGTTTCAATACGGTTTGCAGCTGTTTCGGAATCGGCAAGCCAAGATGTGCGGCATTTTCCAAAAGAGAAACACCCTCATTTGACAGGTAGAAAAAGATAACAGCTGTTCTTAAAATACTGCCACCACCGATGACGTACACATCGAGAATATGTGCAATGCCGACCAGAATAAAAATAAGCACCTTCTTAAAGATGCCCTTGAATCCAACCTCGCTGGATAATTTTTTGTCGATAACGGCGCACATCACTCCCGTGACATAATCGGCGACGACAAACACAATTAATGCAATCATCAAGTTGTCACATCCTCCGAGAAAGTAGCCCAGCCAGCCTCCGATTGCCGAGAAGCAGACCCTTGTCATTGTCCAGAATTCTTTCATGAAAAATCCTCCTTTCGCTTATGATATATATATGAAAACTGCCGCAGCAGTCGTTTACATTAATTCATAACCTCCACCTTTTTAATCAGCGGATGCGTGTTATTCGACCTGCCCAGCCAACAAATATAATACTGCCCCGGCGGTACAGCGTCACAAAGTCCAAGGGATGTAATGAAAGTATCGCATTGCAGCCAGTAAAACGGCACATCCACATAATTTTTATTGGCAAGAGAGGTGTATACATAATTCTGCACCGTGTCTGACGACTCCTTGCCTGCAACAGGGATAAGATACATACCGCCACGCTCCGTCACTCCCGACTGGTAGCACATGGCAATGACGGTCTGCTTGTCCACCGAAATCGGCATTTTACTGCCCGTGCAGACGAATCCGTCCCAGCCGAAATCCGCCTGACTGTAGTTGAGGATGTACCCGCCGCTTTCATTGCAAAATAGCTTGTTATTGCGGATATATCCACTTAAATCCTGTATGCCATTCTGAAAAATGGTATAGATTGTATCGGCATATTTTTCGGGAACTTCCTCTGCAACGAAAATAGGCTGACGCTTCGGCAGACCTCCCGAAATCTCCAATACCTTTGGAATCAGAGTATTCAGCGTTTCCGATGAATCAGCAGAAACTCCCTTGATACGCAGATTTTCAGCCAACTGCTCTTTCTGATTCAGCAGTTCTTCAAGATATTTTGCAATCATTCGCTCACCTCCACGACCTTTGCAAGAATTGTTTCAACTCCCGATAACAGCGAAATACAGCGATTCCACTCGGCCACGGAGTCGGCGGTAATAGAATTCAGCACGGACAAATTCTGATGTTTATGCAGATTTCCCTGTACTTCAATTTTGAAGTCACGAATCTGCTCTTCCGCATTGTCCCATTGTTCCATTTTTTCCGATGTAATGCTATCAAGAACAGAAGAATTATGATGTGTATGAGATTTCTCTGCCAATTCATCAATCTGCTCCTGCTGTGCGGAAATATCGTTTTTCAAGGTGTTTTGCAGGTAAATGAGAGCTGTATTCGTAGCGAATTTTGATTCGTCAATCGGATCACCGCTTTCGCCCTTTAAGGATTCAAGCCATTCGGATTCCGTGCCTTTGAAACCATACTGAACGGCAATTTCGTATGCCGACAAGCCATTTGCACCATCTTTGCCATTTGTGCCGTCTTTTCCGTCAGTACCATTTATGCCGTCCACACCATTTTTACCGTCAATACCGTCTTTACCATTGACACCGTCCTTACCATCTGCCCCCTTGAGAGAAACAAGCCACTCCGCAAGCGTACCGATAAAACCACTCTGCACAGCAAGCTCGTATGCGGATAACCCGTTTTCACCGTCTTTACCGTCAACACCATCTTTGCCATTACTACCCGTTTCCAATTCCGCAATCATCTCCTTGAATTTTTCAATGAGCTGTGCGTACAAATCGGGAGTGGGCGTGGATTCCTCCGCACAAAAACCCGATGGTCTGATGTGAAGCGTCAAAGGAACGGTGGTCGCACGAACGGTCGTGTCGGAATCACTGTCGTAACCTACGATTGTCATTCTCACAGCCCCTGCATGAAGCTCCGATGGCAGCAAACAGGACAGCCCGTCCACACCAAGCACACGATAGAAATTTTCATCATCCTGCGTGAACTGGATTACCTTGTGCAGTGGCTTCCACGAATGGTCAAAGGCAAATTTCAACGTAACAAAGGCAATCTGTCCGCTTGCGATAACCTCACGCTCCACAGTTTCCAGTCGCTGTCCCTTTACGAGAAATTTCATCATTCCGCTACCTCCCTCCATTCATTATCGACATATTCCATGTATCCATCGGTGCATTGAATTTTCGTAAGTCCCGACTGTGCCACGTCCATAACTCTCTTACCGTCCCAATTAGGACTTTTTTCAATCTTCTGCCAATCTGCAAGCGTTCCGTCGTAGGTGATTGTTTTCAGCGCAGAGCAGTAATTGAACGCATTGGAGCAGATTTTCTTCAGCTTTTTGCCAATTGTAAAGCTTGAAAGCCTGATACAGCTGACGAACATATATTCGCCAATCACCGTGCCGTTCACCGTCACGGATTTCAGGTTGGAACAATCACGGCAGACGTATTGACCGATTTCGGTAACGGATTCGGGAATCGTGAGGCTTTCAATGGCAGTTCCCCAGAATGCACTATCCGCAATGCTCGATACCTTTGACGGAATTGTAATTTCCGTCAAGCCATAAACTGTGTCAACATAGCCGTCACCCTGCATAAATGTCGCACGACCGATACTTGTAAGCGTCGTTGGGAGCGTAATATATTTCATATTCTGACAGTTCCCGAAGACGTATTCGCCAATAGATGTGATACCCTCATCAACTACAACAGTCTGAATATCATCATTATTGCGAAGCGGTGAAATATTGCTGTCGGTATCATAATTATACATTTCACCCGTACCACGCACGAGAACATTGCCGTTTGAGTAGAGAACATAATAAATATCCTGACCGAGAGAACCTGTTGCAATAATGTCGCCTGTGAGGTCGTCAACCTTTAATTGCAGCATATCCACGGTAGTTTGCAGAGTATCAATTTTCTCCGTCATATCGCCAAATTGATGTGACAGAAACGTCATGACCACAAGCATTTCCGAAACCCTGCACTTCCCAAGCACGCATTTTACATAACCGCACTTTTTTTCATCAGCACGATAATCATAAATTTTTGTGATATTTTTCGCACCACCTGCAAGATAAACCGCCGCAATGGTGAGATGTGTTTTGGTTGCGGTATTGGCAAAAGTCGGCACTTCGGGAGTTGTTGCCGCCGTTCCCGATTTCACCTCAAGCTTGCAGGCTCTCACCCCCTCGGAAGTGTCACAACTGATACCGATAATAACATAGCGTGAGAGCGACTCATCCACATATTTTGAAAGGTCAAGAGTATAATCGGCATCGCTCATAAAATAATGGCCGTTAATCCAAGCCTTGCCCGTGCCGATTACCACATTCGTACTTGTGCCTGCCGTCACAGAAAAGCAGTCGCCGTAGGTGTCAAAAATGCCGTTACAGATGATACTGGAGAGATAATTCGTGAAATCCTCCGCCGTGTAAACCCTGTCCATATTTTTTGCATTGAAAAATCCAAATGTAAATGCCATAATATCACGCTCCTGTTCTGAAAGTAGGTGTCAAAGTTCTGCCGTTCTGGTCATAGCATTCAATCATGCCAATCAGCTGAATTTTCGG
Organism: Ruminococcus sp.; assembly: GCA_017437285.1. Taxonomy (GTDB): domain Bacteria; phylum Bacillota; class Clostridia; order Oscillospirales; family Ruminococcaceae; genus Ruminococcus. Next base: position 8,205 of record JAFSBM010000106.1, read on the forward strand.
CTGAATCAAGCCGAAACGATGATGTTCAACGGTGACATAATCACCCACGAAATAATCCTTGTTATACTGGTATTGCTTACCATCAACGGCTATTGTGGACTCCGTAATTTCGGTAGGATAAACAAAATGCTCTGCACCTTTTTCATTCAGCAGAGCAATGTATTCATCATCGGAAATCTGCACAGTTTCGCCGTTTTCCTGCGATTCCTGCTTGATGTCCTTTGCGTCCACATAAACTTCATAGCGGTCAAGATGCACAGGCTCTGTGCCGCTATAGGTAATCGTCCGCTTACGCTCCGCACCCTCGCCCTCACCGAAGACATAAGCTGTATTTCTCTGCGAAGAATAATCGGCAGAATAATCAAAAGTGAGCAAGTTGCAGTAGGAATCGGAGAATACAATGTGAGCATTTTCTTCCTGAAAAATGCTTCTATCCGTTCCCTGCGACAAATCGAAGAAAAAGGCATAGTTTCCGCTTGAAATTTCTTCAAGGCGGATATTCGCCGTACCGCCTGTAATCTCACAGATTTTATAAATCCACTCCATTAAATTATCGTAGCTGACCTGCAAACGTGCTTTTTTCTCCCAACAGTTGCCTGTGGCGTTGCCCTGACAGAGTGAGGGAATCAGGCGATTTCCTGACTTCATCGCATTCTGATATACAGCCATTCGGACAATATCCGCATAGGAAGTCAGGCTTGTGAATGACAGCGTGGGATAAATAATTCTCCTTGAAAGCAACGACATTAAAAATCTGCCTGTCACCGTCAAATAATCGCCATTTTCCGCATAGGTTTCCAGCTTGATTGTTTCGATGATGCCGTAATGCTCCTTGTCATCATCCCTGCCAACAATTCTTCCCGGCATAAATGCAGCCAAATTCTGTGGAGTAGCGGCAATGTAGATTTCAAATGAGCCACAGCCGTAATACTGCACGTCCCAAAGGAGTGAAGAAAAGCTGTCGCATACAGCTGTTAGGGAAATCTGCACCCCCGATTCCGTTGCACTCATGTCATAAATTTCAATCTGCATACTACACCCCTAAAAATGAATTCGTGTGAATCAGCGTCACACGGATGCTTTTCACATTACTCACCGCCGTTACATGAAAGCTGTTCAGCCCCTGTGACAGCATCAGCCATGTTGAGCCTGCCACAAGGCGGTTGATGATGTTGGAATCCACGCCGTTTCGGGTAAGCGTCACCGTTTTATTGCCTGTTTTTGTGGTTATGGTGATAACATCGCCCTTTTGTAAATCGCCCTTAATCTGCAAATATTCGCCTGTATCAGCGTTGTAAATGGTCGGTGTCCGAGCGACATCAAGAGCCTCAATCTGAATGGTGAAGCCCGTTTCATCGCCGTCATTTCGGATTTCAATATTGTCCGTCATGCTGTAAATTCCAAGAGGAAACGGCTCATCGCTCTGCGGAAACGGAAATACAAAAGCACCTGCGATTTGGCTGTAGTAGGCATGAATCGGCGAAGTGCTGTAAAAATATGGGTCGGGGCAGATAATGGAAATCTGACCGCTGACCTTACCGCCGAAATTATCCACCGTGCAGGTTTCCACATAGCCCTCTGCGAATACGTCAATGTTTGCCGTTTTATACAATATCTTGATATACCGTGAGGGCTTCACCACACGATACAGGGCGTGACGGCGATTTTCGATGTTCACCCCACGCATTTCAAAAGAAATGACGATATTTCGCTTTTCGATGAAAGCGTTGTTCAGATAACTGCCGTCCATTCCTGCGTAGGTGGATGTGCTGATTGTTCCTGCTGGTGGGTACAGACCGTCGATTTCGGATGTCATGTAGCGATTGGCTGTGGTGGTCATGTCGATTTGTTCACCTGTGGAGTTTTCGAGGATTAGCTGAAAAAACAAAGTTTCACCTTCTTTACATTGACTTTTGAGGAGAGGAGGGATATAATTAAAGAAGTAACATTCATGAGGTGTGTGTATGCGAAAAATAGTAATTGAATGGTCTTACCCAATGGACATAAACAGCATCGTTTATGATGAACGTATGGCCGATATCGGTTTATATTACATTACCCGCAATTTTGGAGGGCATATTACTGATTTGTATATCGGAAAGACTACATACAATTTCAGAAGTCGCCTTGAATCTCATATGAAAAATTGGATAGGTGATCACAGAGGCTTGATTCAGGTAAGGCTTGGATATATTGTGCATCCACAAAATATAACAACACAATACCGAAAAGAATTGATAGATAGCGCTGAAAAAACGCTCATCTATCACATGAGGGACAGGCTAAAACATAATAAGCAATGCATGAAGGATTGCTACCCACAATATTGGTTAGACATACACAATACACGTTACATAGGCAACCTACCACCAGTATACCATTTTACTCATGAGGAATGGTATGGATGGTAGAATACTGTGTGCCTATGTTTTCAATGCATTTTTCGTCAACCTATAAATCTCCAGCCGTGACAGCGATTTCGGACTATTGTTTGTCTGATTCACTGTGCGGCTGTTGTCGTTGTTGTAGTTATTGATCACAGTCGTACCCTCGCTGCCAACCACAGCACCCGAAATGCCGTCAAGGCGATAGCTCAAATCCGAATGCATGGTAAGCTTCATCGCCTCTGCAACACCCGATACCGCCTTTTCAACATACTTTTTACTCTTGTTAATACCCTTTGCAAGCCCCTGCATGAAGTCGGGCATCCAGCTTTCATAATCGGTCAGCGGACCTCTGTCGGGAACGGAAAAGTGCAGGAAATCACGGATTGTATCGGCAACGCCTGTCACACAGTCGGTCAGCTTGCCAATCATTCCCTTGATACCGTCAATGATACCGCTGATGATATCCGCACCCCAATCCCACGCATCCGAAGCAAGACCCTTTACAAAATCCACAGCCTGATTGAATCCGTCCTTAACGGTAGTGACAATACCTGTGATTTTCGCCGATATAGCGGATTTGATGCTGTCCCAGATGCTTGAAACCGTGGTTTTGATATTGGTCAGCACCGTAGAAATCTTCGTGAAAACTGTATCCCAAGCCGTAGAAATGATGCTCTTGATAGTTTCAAGCACACTTGAAATTCCCGATTTTATACCATTCCACACAGCCGAAATTGTCCCCGAAATAGCGGACAGAACGCTTGAAATCTTCGTGGAAATTGCGTTCCATACGGTTTCAAATACAGTTTTAATGCCGTCAAGCAGCGGAGTGAGGAAGGATACAATGCCGTTCCAGATAGCAGAGATTTTCTCTGAAATCCAATCCATCGCCGTGCCGATGAGGATTTGAATTGCCTGAAAAATGGTTTCAAACAGATAACGGAATGCTTCAAGCAATGGCGAAAGGAAGTCGTAAATTGCTGTGAAAATGCCTGTAATAAAGTCCTTGACGGCTGTGAAAATGGTTGTCGCTACCGTGTGAATTGCCGTTGTAATATTAGTAAATGTGGTGTAAATGCTTGTCCATGTGTTGACGAAGAAATCACGAATGCCTGTGATAATTCCTGTGAAAAATGAAACAATGGATGTCCAGATATTCACGAAAAAGTCCTTGATAGAAGTCCACACAGCGTTCCATGACGTGCCAAACCAACCAAGCACTACATTTGCTACATTTTTCAGAACATTCAGGATATTCTGGAACGTAGCTACAAGCAAATTCCAGATAGAAACAAAAATGCCCTTGACACCATTCCACAGCTGCTCCCAATCGCCAGTAAACAAACCGATGAAAATATCAAGCACACCAAGAATCACACCCGATACAGCGGATAAAATATTGGCGATATTCGTGAACATTCCCTCAAACATAGGGGCAAGGACGGAACAGAGTGCATCCCACGCCGCTTTCAGCATTTCCGTGAAATTCTCAAAATCAAATCCCAGCTCGTTGACTCGTGAGACGATGCCGTCTGCCAGTCCCGAAAATGTTTCTTTTATTTTATTCCAGATGCCGATGATGTTATTCTTAAATTCATCGTTGGTATTCCATAAATGCACAAACGCCGCCACAAGAGCAGCCACCGCCGCAACTACGGCAAGAATTGTGCCAAGAGAAACGCCCAATGCGCCCGTCACCGCCGCAATTCCACCCTTGACAGCGGCAATGGCGGCAGGTGCTTTCGATACAACAGAAATAACGCTGCCCACACCCGAAACGGTCTTACCGATGACAATCAGCAGAGGTCCCAATGCCGCCGCAACAAGGGCGATTTTGACGATTGTTTCTTTTGTTTCGGGGTCAAGCTGATTGAGCTTATCCACGAATGTCTGAATGTGCGTTACAATGGAACGAATCACAGGCATCAGAATATCCGAGAACGAAATTGCCAGTTCTTCCAGCTGTGATTTCAGAATAGTCAATTGCCCCGATAAATTATCCTGCATAGTTTCCGCCATATTCAGCGATGTACCGTCACAGGAGGAAATCGCTCCCTCAAGCTTTGTAATATCCGCAGGTGCGGCATTCATAAGAGCCAAAAATCCCGACATGGCATTTTTGCCCACCAGAGCCTGTGCTGCCGATGCCTGTTCCGATTCCGAAAGCTGTGAAAAGGCAACACGGCAATCCGCAAGAATATCGTTGAGATCACGCATAGAGCCGTCAGCATTGGTGGTCTGAATCGTGACTTCGCCAAGGGCATCACCGCAGAATTTCACCTCACCTGAAAGCACAGTCATAATGGAACGCAAAGAAGTACCCGCCTGCGTGGACTTGATACCCGCATTCGCCATAAGTCCGATAGCCTGTGCTGTATCCTCAACTGAAAATCCCAATGCACCTGCAACAGGTGCGGCATACTTGAAGGTTTCGCCCATCATTGATACATTGGTGTTGGCATTGGAAGATGCCGCCGCAAGTACATCAGCAAAATGACCGCTGTCGGCAGCAGTTAAGCCGAAAGCGGTCAATGCGTCTGTTACAATATCCGAAGTGACAGCCAGCTCCTCACCCGATGCGGCGGCAAGATTCATGATACCGTCAATACCCGAAATCATATCCTCTGTTTTCCAGCCTGCCATTGCCATGTAGTTCATTGCTTCGGCGGCTTCCGATGCGGAGAATTTTGTTTTACTGCCCATTTCACGAGCTTTTTCACGGAGAGCGTCCAGTTCATCACCGGTCGCTCCCGATACAGCGGCAACCTTTGACATAGCGGCATCGAAATCCGCACCTGTTTTCACAGCGACAGTACCGAGTGCTGCGACACCTGCCGTTACAGGCAGAAGCTTTTCACCTGCACCTGAAATCTTATCGCCCACATTCTGCATCGTTGCGCCTGCCGCCTCAAGCTTTGCAAAGGCTGTATTCGTGCGGTCTGCCTCATTCTGCAGATTGCGGAGTTCATTCTCGGTTTCGATGATTTCTCGCTGAAGTGCGTCATATTGCTGTTGGGAGATGTCACCGTTGGCAAGTGCAGTATTTGCCTGTTCTGCGGCGGTTTTCAGGGTATCAAGCTTTTCCTTTGTGGATGTGACCGCATCGGCGAGCAGTTTATGCTTTTGTGAAAGCAATTCCGTATTGGTCGGGTCCAGTTTCAGCAATTTTTCTACGTCTTTCAGCTGCGTCTGTGTGGTGCGGATATTTTTATTAACGCCCTCCAGAGCCTTGGAAAGTTTCGTAGTATCGCCGTTAATCTCTACAGTGATGCCTTTGATTCTGTTTGCCATAATTTTCACCTGCCTTTTTTCAAAAATAGGTTGAATTTATCCTAAAAGTGTGGTATAATAAGAACAAGGAGGTGTTCCTATGATGATTGATACAAATACAATTGTTTCTATGACAGAAGCAAACCAGAATTTTTCAATGGTAGCAAGAATCGTAGAACAGTACGGAACAGCTGTTATTTTCAAAAACAACAAGCCCCGCTATGAAATCAGAGTGATTGATGATACTGAAGAAGTCGAAACTGCATCCGACGAAGAATTGATGTCTGTTTCAAAGAAACTTATGAAACGCAATACCGCTGTTTATGAGGAACTTGCCAAATGAAACGACTCACAAAAGAACAAGTATTAATGCTTCATAAAGAATTGATAGCTATATCAGGTGGTTCACCAGAACTTCGTGACGAAGGTCTTCTTGATTCAGCCTTGAACACTCCATTTCAAACGTTTGGTGAAGCTGAGCTTTATCCGACCATAATTGAAAAGGCGGCTCGTCTCGGGTACAGCTTAATTAAAAATCATGCATTTGTCGACGGTAATAAAAGAATTGGCACTCATGCTATGCTTGTATTTCTTGCTTTGAATCATATTGAAGTGGAGTATGAAGATAATGAATTAATCAATATGATTCTCAAAATAGCAGCCGGTCAAATTGATGACCAGCAGTTGCTTGTATGGCTCCAAGACCATATTGTTTAGACTAAAAAGCATCCATATCATCCTGAGTTGCAAGGGATTTGTACGAAAAATCGTCATTTTCACGTTCCGTAAACATATCATTGATTAATCCAATCGTCAGCAAATCCAGCTCGGTCATAGAAAGACCGAGCTGTTTGCATCTCAGCAGAAAAAGCGGAGTTGTCATTTGGCGGTCAGTCGGGCGATGTTTTTTTTAGACTCTACCTGGGTTTCGATGTTCAGCCCCCACAATTCAATGAGCTGCGGCAGAATCTGATAAACGGAAAACGTGTTAAACTGCTCCAACCATTCATCGGGTGAAGCAGATACATCATCGGGAGCAGCGTGTTTCGCCATGATATACGCCACATTCTCGAATACCTCAAGGCTCTCGATACTGAGCGAGGAATTTTTCTCATCGCTTTCGGATACATTTTTCTGCAAGTCCGCAAGGTCCTTGTAAATATCCCTGCCGAACTTCATACGGTACAGGCGAGGCACAGCGGCACTTGCTCTGAAAGGCACTTCAACTCCGTCAATTTCAATATTTCTTGTAATCGCCATAATTCATTACCCCTTTGTTGTCGTTGTGGTAGCAGCCGCCTTTTTCTCCGAAGTATCGGGATTATACGGCATTTTGTACCAGTTGTTATAGGTGGTTTCATCGGTTGCCTCACAGGTCTTTGCCTTGACCAGTCCCGTGGGGAGTGCAGACGCAGTCAGTGTCAGCGTTTCCGTCTTTACCTCGGTGGAATCCTCCTTGGTCTGTCCCTCTGTTGCAGGTCTGCTTGCGGTGCAGCAGTAGAGGACATGACGGATTTTGTGCTTATCGCCGCTGAATTCAAACATCAACGCAAACTGCGACGGCTCTGCGTCATTCTTCTCCACAAGTACACCGTTGTTATCAAGGATTTCTCCCAGAATTTCCGTTGCAAATTCCGTTGTGACAAGAGCAATTTCGAGGTCACCCTCATATCCCGAATTATTGTTGATAACATAATAAACGCTGTCGTCGGCAAAAAAGTTCTCGTTCTCGCCGTTTGCGTCAATGGAAAGGGACACCGCACCTGGCAAACGGATGGATTCGCCATAAACAGGTGTAGTGGGAGAGCCGTCGGGAGCGACACCCCACTGTGTAATTTTCGCCCAATGTACGTTGTTCAGACCGAATTTAACCTTGTTTCTATTCTTAGGCATTTTTCTCATACCTCACTTTCATATAGCACCTCATAAAGCCGTTCCGACTCTATATAGGTTTCAGTTTTTGTGTAATATATTTCATGTGCTGTCAGCACCGCTTCAACTTCTTCCTCCAATGCGGGATTTTTCCTGTCGGTGTACAGTTCAATATCAAGCTGCTTAAAGCTGTGATAGCGAATGTTGTCCGCAGAAAATACATTCTCGCCGGGAGAAAGAAAAATCAGAAACGGCGGATTCGGACTTTCGCCCTCTGCAAAGTGATGATAGGCATAGGGCATTCCCATTTCCGCCATCATTTCGTTGATTTCCTCATAGGTCATGACAACGCCTCCGTTATCAGATTTGTGAGCATCTCCGCTCCATTTTCTTCGGCAGGAGCAATATGCGGCTTGCCTGCAACCCTGCCTCCACCACGCTTGGCATGACCTTTTTCAAGGAGATGTGCAAGGCGGTAGTGGTCTTTGGAATGAACGGTCATCTGCAAGCTGTGGCTGTTTTCCTTAACCTTCGTTGCTTTCCAGCTTTTGCCGTAGGCACCCGTATCTTTCGGAGCATTTGCTGAAATTTCTTTTTTTACAGAAGTAGCGGTTTTTTTGACTGCTTCTTTCATAGCATCATCTGCAAGCTCCGCATATTCCTGTAATCCCTGCATAATTTCATCGGCAAGGTTGTCAATAGATGTCATCGGAAACACCTGCCTTTCGGACTTCACACAGAATCGTGATATAGCTGTTGTGAAGATAATCCCTCTGCACAGATTTGATGTTATACATAAATCCCTGGAACATGATTTTATGCGTAGTAGCATTCAGCGACAGCAGGAAAAGGCTCTGCCTCACCACGAATGACACGGACTGTATTTCTTTGGTGACTCCCGTATTCGTAGTTTCGGTAGAGCTTTTCTCCGTCACTTTCGCCCAACAGCTGTATACCTCATCCCATTTTGCAATGTGATTTCCGATTTCATCCACAACAGTGCGATGCTCTAAAATTGTAATTCGCTGATTCAGTTCATCAATATTCATCAAATCACACCCTCACGCTGTGCGAATAAAATGGAACGCAGGCTCATGGTTAAGCCGTGATAATCAGGATTAGAACGATTTTCATATAAATAGCCAAGGGCGAATAATACCGCCGTTCTGGTTACATCCTCACAGCGAGTGAATTTTTCCTCGTCCATTCTCCCCACATCTTTCACAAGAAATTTTGCCGTATCAAGCAATTGGAGGATGAGCTTGTCATCCTCCTCGTGGTCAACACGCAGATAATTTTTTGCCTCATTCAAGGTAATCATAGCATTACCCCTTCATAGTGAGAATTTTCACCGCTTCGGGAAGAATCAGTTTGCCGTCAACTCTCTGTGACGCAAGGAAACCGACCTGTCCGTTCATGGCGAACAGCTCGTTCAGACGTTTAAGGGAACGTCCCTGTCTGTCGGCAATCCAGTAATAACTGAAATCACCGAATGCAATCGCCTTATTGCCTGCTTCGGGTGTGGGAGCGAAAACAGAGGTCACATAGGGGCGGTTGAGGATTGTATCAGGCACACCTGCTGAAATAGACGGCTGCCAGATATACTGACCGTTGTTGTCCTTTACCTTACGCAGAGCCTTGACAGTCTGCTCATTAAGCACCCACACCGCCTTTTTACGATAGGGACTTTTAAGGGAGTAGAACAGCTCAAGCATATCATCAAAGGTGATATTCGCACCTGCTGTTGTAGCCCCAACCTGACCGCCGCCTGTTTCGGAGAAAATACCCGTAGGCTTGCCGATACCGTCACCGATGAGGAACGCTTCTTCTTCCTTTGTACCGATTCTACGTGCAAATTCCTTTGCAATGTAGGACGGCAAATCGAAAACAGAATCGTTGAGAAGTTCCTCTGAAATTTTAATTGCTGTGCCTACCTTGTAAGCGGAGAGAGCAATCTGACCGAAAGCGTCATCGGAGAGGGTGTATGCTTCTTCCTCCTCCATCCAGCATGCCTCGCCCTTCTGCGTAATTACGGGGATTTTGCGGTCTCCGCTTGCAGTCTGAATTTTCGTTGCAAGGGGACGGAATACATTTTCTTCCTCCAATGCAGAAATCAGCTTTTTCTCAAATTCATCCGGCACAAGATAACCGCCCTCGGAATCCATGCCGACCTGTAAATCATTTCTGATATCGGCAAAATTGCGGTTGCGGATATTATTCCAGAATGCTGTATTATATTCCGCAGCTGCAATGCCCGTCTTTGTCTGATTGTCGGGAGTTGCAGGAGTGCCGAGAATCGGCTGTGATGTGGGCTTTCTCATCTCTGCGTCAATCTGCTCCTGTCGTTCCATACGCTTGATTTCCTTACCGAGATTTACAACCTCTGCTTCAAGGGCATCATAGGTCTTGCTGTCCTCCTCGGAAAGCACACCGCTTGCATTTCTCTTTGAATCGAGGAAATCCCTTGCGGTGTCCCACGCCTTGTTTCTCTTGTCACGAAGTTCCTGAATAGTCATAATATCATCCTCCTCAATATTTCAGCAGTTCCAGTCTTTTATCAAGCTGGGCGATTGGTGTACCTGTGGGATTTGCAGAAACTTTCTGCATAAAAGAAGCCACCGTTCGGGCAGGGGTATAGCTGAAGCTTACCATGTCCTTCGGAGGCTTTTTTTCTTCTTCATCGGGATTTTCATCCTCGTCGGGAGTATCTTCTTCAGATTCCTCTTCAGCGGATTCTTCCTCATCTTCTTCAGGCTCTGCCTGTGGCATCTTTTCCTTTGCAAACAGAATACCGTCCACAAAACCCAGCTGTTTCGCCTTTTTTGCGTTCAGCCATGTTTCATCACCCATCATCTTTGCAATTTTGGAACGGCTGAGATGCGTTTTCATTTCGTAGGCATTGATGATGGACTCCTTGACCTCCTCCAGAAGCGTGATGGCCTTTTCCATATCTGACTTGTTGCCCATTGCAATTGTGGCGGGGTCGTGAATCATCAGCATTGCGGTCGGTGAAATGAAAACCTCATCTCCTGCCATCGCAACCACCGATGCGGCAGAAGCGGCAAGTGCGTCAATTTTCACCGTAACCTTGCCCTTATGATTGCGGAGCATGGTATAAATCTGCGATGCAGCGAACACATCTCCGCCGGGACTGTTCAGCCACACGGTAAGATTTCCGCTGACCTTTGCCAGTTCGTCACGGAATAATTTCGGTGTTACTTCATCGCCGTACCAGCTTTCCTCCGAAATGGGACCGTTGAAGAGCAGTTCCGTTTCGGCAGTTTCTTCGTTTTTTACGAAATTCCAGAATTTCTTCATTCTGCGTTATCCTCCTTTTTCTCGATATTTTTAGCATAAGCTGCCCCCGCCGACGAGAGTGGCGTCATACTTCCGTTCACCATGTAAGTGAAACCTCCTTTTTCTTCGGGGATTAGGTTCATATCTTCAAGTTCTCTTACATCATTAGGACATAAGAAACCATTCTGAATACCAACACTGTATCCCTGCATTCTGCTTGCATAATCGCCACGGAGCAGTCCCTCCACATTAAACTTGATGAAATATTTTCCCTTTTCGGAATCCGACAGCAGTGCTTTCATCAGCGACTGTTCCCACCTTACAAGCCACGGTGACAGCGTATACATCACAAATTCCAGAGACATTTGTTCTATATTTGAAAATGTGGCGTGGTCAAGGTCTCCAATCATGTGGAGAGGTACACGGTACAGCCTTGCGATTTCCTCAATCTGAAACTTTCTGGTTTCCAGAAATTGTGCCTCATTATTGGGAATGGAAATCGGCGTGTACTTCATACCCTCTTCCAAAATTGCCGTTTTATGGGCATTTCCGCTACCGTAGGCTCTATGCCACGCCTCACGAACTCGTTCTGGATTTTTGATTACCCCAGGGTGTTCCAATACAGCAGAGGGCGAAGCCCCATTTGCGAAGAACGAAGCCCCGTAATCCTCGCAGGCAAGGGAAATGCCGATTGCATTTTTCGCCATGGCAATGGGAGAATATCCCACCAGACCGTCAAAACCAAGTCCCGGAATATGCAACACTTGTTCCGCAGGCAGAATAATATCGCCCTGTTCCTTAATATTCGGATTTGCTTCGTCATAACGGCTGTATATATAAATGAGATTGTTATGCTCATCACGGTCAACCTTCATTTTATCGGGCATCAGCGGATACAGCCCCACCACATCACCTCTGCCGTTGCGGATAATCTGTGCGTAGGCATTGCCGTAAATCAGCAGGTGGCTCATCAGCGTTTCACGGAAGATGAACGACGTCATTTCGGGATTTGGTTGGTCATGGAGCAAAAAGTAAAGCGGGTGCATCGGCACTCGCTCTTTTCCGTTTTCGGTATATTGATACAGATGCAGGGGCAGCTGTGCAATGGCTTCCGAAAGCACTCTCACACAGGCATACACAACGGTATGCTGCATGGCACTGCGGTCGTCCACTCGCTTGCCGCCGTGGGCTCGTCCGAAGAAATAGGTGTAGGACGGGCTGTCGTAGCTGTTCTGGGGCTTATCTCTTGATTTGAAAAGTCCTTTGAAAATACTCATGGGAATCAACTCCTTTCGAGGTTGATTTTTCGATGGGCTTATGATATAATACTGGTATACAAAGGGCGGAACTGCCCTGAAAATCAGAAGTTATAGGAGAAACAGCAATGGATGACATAGAGTATGCTATTTGCGAAGAATGTGGAAGTGAATTTGTAAAGAGAAGTTCAAAGATGAAAGCACTATGCCCCGAATGCACACACATCTTATATGGTTATCCGAACTGCGATCATGTTTTCAAGGACGGAAAATGTATCAAATGTCATTGGAATGGGAGCAGAAGCGAATATATAAAGCAATTATTGGATAAGCATTAGATTTCAATTTACCAAGCGGTTTATAAAACAAGCAGGTCACGCTCATCATACACGCTTGCGCCGGTATCATTTCCACAGCGAATTGCACGGTCAAGAGCCATAATCAAGGCAACGGCACCGTCAATCTTCTCTGTGGATTTTTCCTTATCCGGCTTGATGTTGCCGGCAGGGTCACGCTTGATGAAAATATTGTCCATCATCCAACGGAGAACAGGGTGACCGCCGTGGGCGATTTTCTTTTCAAGGGTGAGCTTCATCAGTTCCTTAGTCGGCGGCGACATATCCTTGTAGCCCTGCCCGAACTGCACCAGCGTAAACCCCATACCCTCAAGATTCTGCGACATCTGCACCGCACCCCAACGGTCAAAGGCAATTTCACGGATGTTGTAAATTTTACCAAGCTCCTCAATAAAATTCTCGATAAAGCCGTAATGCACAACGTTGCCCTCCGTAGTCATGAGGTAGCCCTGCCGTTCCCACACATCATACGGCACATGGTCACGGCGGACTCGTAGGGGTAGCGTTTCCTCGGGCAACCAGAAGAATGGCAGAATGCTGTATTTGTCGTCCTCATCAACAGGCGGAAAAACAAGCACAAATGCCGTAATATCCGTTGTACTCGATAGGTCAAGACCGCCGTAGCAGATTCTTCCGTGTAAATCTTCAGCATTTACGCTGAACTTGCAGGCATCCCATTTATCCATCGGCATCCAACGGACTGCCTGTTTCACCCATTGATTTAAACGCAGCTGTCGGAAGGCGTTTTCTTCGCCGGGATTCTGTTTTGCGGAATCGCAGGCAGCCTGCACCTTATCGATTCCAACGGTAATGCCGAGGGATGGATTTGCTTTCTTCCACACCTTGGGACTTGTCCAGTCGTCGGATTCCTTTGCACCATAAATGACAGGATAGAAAGTTTTGTCAATTTTTCTACCCTCAAGAATATCCACGGCTTTCTGATGCGTTTCATAGCAGATGGAATTGGTATCCGTGCCTGCCGTGGTAATCAGAAAATATAACGGCTGCATTCGTGCATCGCCTGAGCCTTTGGTCATTACATCAAAAAGCTTTCTGTTGGGTTGGGTATGAAGTTCATCGAACACAACGCCATGGATATTGAAACCGTGCTTTGAGTATGCCTCTGCCGAAAGCACCTGATAGAAGGAATTTGTCGGCAAATACACAATTCGTTTCTGCGATGCAAGGATTTTCACTCGCTTGTTCAGGGCAGGACACATTCGCACCATATCAGCGGCAACCTCAAAAACGATGGATGCCTGCTGTCGATCGGCGGCACATCCGTAAACCTCGGCTCGTTCCTCGCCATCGCCACAGGTCAGCAGAAGTGCAACGGCGGCGGCAAGCTCCGATTTGCCTTGCTTTTTCGGGATTTCGATATATGCCGTATTGAACTGTCGATAGCCGTTTGGCTTCAGCACACCGAACAAATCACGGATAATCTGCTCCTGCCAGTCAATGAGGTCAAAAGGTTTACCAGCCCATGTGCCTTTTGTATGGGTAAGGCACTGAATAAAATTGACGGCATAATCTGCCGCCTTTTTGCTATATTTGGAATCCTCCGCCATGAATCGTGTCGGTTTGTATTTTGCCACTTCCACCACCTCCTCTCATGGCATGAAAAAAGGCCTGCACAAGCAGACCTTGAAATGTATTTGAACGCCCACTGGGGCGATTTTTTAATCGGAGACCCATCTCCACGATACCCATATTACCATAGATTTTCAAGTATATCAAGCGTTATCGGGATAATAAATTACACAAAGATATGCCGTGTAATTTGTGCTATATATGAGAGCAACGCCCATGCTATGCAGGGGCTGATTGCTGTTTAGTTGTAATCCCTAATCAAAATCGCAAGTGCCATTTCCGTATCGCTGTCAATCGCCTTGGTGTCCTCGCCTCGGTCGTAGTTGTAAACCACAATGCCGTTTCGTTTGAGGGTAAGCTTGCTGATTCTGCCGTTTTCGATTCCGTAGTGGCTCGGCTCATCGTAGTGCTTCACCCAGTAATGGAATATGCTGTTTCTTACCTTAATCGTTCCTTCTGACCACATTTTCTTATGCTCCTTTTCAGATTTTCCGAAGGCTGTGTGCCTTTCGGTATGTGTATATTACCGCATAAACGGAGGATAGTCAACGGTATTTCGGATAATAAATGTGACAAATATCGGTGCAGGAATTTGTGTATTATGCGACGCTCACACTTGCCCCAGAATCGCCCCGTAATTGCCGTATATCAGCGTTGCGTAGTTTATTGAAACTCGGCTGAAAGGCCGTTGTAGGGCAACGTGGCGAATGTGTGGGGCAGGGAGCCGTTCGGCTCCGCCCCTTGGGTGCTTGGGGAGGTTATCTCCCCGTTTCGCATTCCCATTCAAATTCTGCCCAAGCCTCGTATTCTCTGTCGAAAGCCTCGTCGTCGTCAATGTAGTCGTAATCGTAGCTGATTCCAACCACCTCCTCGAAGGTTGTGCCTTCCTCTTCGGCGGCTTCCTTTGCAAGCTCCTCGGCGTGCTTTTCAATCCAAGCCTCGAAATCCTCGTCCATGTCCTCGTTGTCGATTTCAAGCTCGTATTCCCATTCGCTGTCCGCCCAGGTGATTGTTGCCTTGGAAGTGTATTCTTCCTCGTTCCAGTTTCTCTTGCTTGCCATCGCTCTTGCCTTTGCTACTCCGTAACTTACCATTTTCTTATCCTCCGTTTGGTTTGTTTTCCGTGGGTTTTTCCCTTTCGGTAGTTACATATTACCGCATAGTGTGAATAATAGCAAGTGGCTAAATGTACAGAATATAGGCGAAAAACACACTTTGATTATTGTGTATATTATGACAAGCACAAGCCCCGATTTCAGGGCTTGTATCAACGGAGGGGTAAGTTTACGGAGTGCCCCACAGAACGCCGTGTGGGGCAACGTGAAGGCTTACGGTGCGTCCCTCAGAATAATCGGCAGCAATCCATTCGGTGTCGGGATAAACAACTGCGGCTCCCAGAAAAACCGTTTGTACTTTTCCATGAGGTCATCGGGCAAATCGGAGAATTCTTCACCCTCGATTCCGCAAAGGAAAAATGTACCCTTGATAACATCTGTACCGAGGATTCGATTCCATTGCGTATCGGATTTCAGCTTTGCCTCCTCATCGCACACCAATGCCACCAAATCCTCAAAGGGATAAATGGCTTCAATGTTTCCGCCCACGGTTTTCTGCAGGCTTTCAAGGCCGCTGTCGATTTCTTTTTCATAGGGGTGCTTGCCCGGTTCAACAATCAAAACTTTCATATTCTGCTCCTTGCATATTATTTGGTTGGCAGCCCCGAAGGGCTGCACCGTTGCTCTTAGAGGTCGCCGTTGGCAACCATGTCCTCCAGAAGCTCCGCATCCACTCGGATGCCGTCGCTCTCCATGTCGAGGACAAAATCCTGAAGCTCATCGGCGTTCCTGCCATACTTCTTTGCGATTGCTTACAGTTCCTTTTCGCTCATGTCGTTCATTGCTTTTTTCTCCTTATTTCATTATTTTCCCGCCTTGCGGTAGTATGTATATTACCGCATTTCAAGGGAATAGTCAACGATAATCGGCATAATAATTTACACAAAGATACTGCGACGAATTTGTGCATTATATATTTTCGGATTTCGGGGCAGGCAACCCTGCCCCTTTTCCGTTTCAGTCGTTCAATTCTGCCTCGGTCATAATCCTGAATCCTTCGCTCTGCCAAAAGGAAACGTAAACATCGTAGCGTACCTGCCATTCGCTTTCGTAATACTCATCGGCTTCCTCGTCGTACTCCTCCGAAGTTTCCGTTTCGGTGAAGCTTGCGATTTCTCGCTGTTCAAAACCCTCTCCAAACCCGTCTGAATATTGCGAGGAAAGATATTCCTTCAATTCGGCTGTATCGCTGTCCGTCCAGTTGTCCTCAACTGTTGCCGTGCAAAGTCCGTAAAGGGTGTTGTCGTGCCATTCGGTTGTGATTTTCGTGCTTCGGAGCTTCTTGTAAAAAGTTTCTCCGTGGTAGTCGTCGGCGTAGGGTGCAAGGTCTGTGTCCTCTTTTCTCAAGGCTTCCGCAAGCTCCTCTGCGTACATATTCACATCCTCGTTGTACTCGTTGCTTTCGCTCATAACGCTGCAAAGCAGGGTGTTGTAAATCTTGATTTCTTTCATTGTTTTTCCTCCATATTTCGTTGTTTTGTGTACCTTTCGGTATGTGTATATTACCGCATTTTGGGGATATAGTCAACGATATTCGGAACAATAAATGTGACAAACATAACCGTTATAACAGCGACGATGTTGTGTATAATATGCCGCCCCACAGAAGCCGTTTAGTTGGGCTGTGTGGGGCTTGTTTCAAAAAGGGATAACTTTGCAAGAAACCCGAAACGCCCCACAAATCGAAGCGTGGAGCGTTTCTGCGGCTTATTCAGCGTTATAATGCTTATGGATTACCGCCAGGATTTCATCCTGTTCAGCCTTGCTGATACCGATGGAATCCAAACTTTCCTTGATACCGCAATCTGTGCAAATCAGCGTTGTTCCGTCTGTTCTTGAAAGGGCAGGTCTGCCGAAATATTCAGCACCGCACTTAGGACACACGGCTTTCTGCTTTTCGATGGTTTTCATTACTTTGCACCCCCTTCGCTTACGGCAATTGCCTTCATGAGAAATTCGGGATTGAAGCCGAAGTGTCGGTAGCCGATAAGGCAGGTTTTCAAATATGCCATGCTCGGAACACCCAGCTGCCGTTCTTCGTGCATGATGTACACAAAGGCGGGGAGCGTTTTCACTTTTCCGTTTTTCAGGATTTTCACGGGCAGTTCCATTTCCTTTTTATAATAAAAATTCGGGTAGCCCTCGTAAACATCAAGGCGCATTTCATCACGCTCCGAAACTTCCCACACCGCCACGGGAACGGTTGAGCCTTCCTTCTTTTCAATGGTGAGGTAGGAACCAGTCTTGCTGCCCTTGAACAAAAGCTGGTAGTCGGGGATTTCCGCCGTTCCCACAATTTTGGCGTCGGGACAGCGATAACGCATCTGCTGAACATTGAGGTTGGAGCCGTAGGCAAGGTAATATTTTCTCATGATAATTTCTTCCTTTCCGAAAGGAATACCCTTTCACCACCCAGAGCCGCCCGAAGGCGGCGTGAGGGATAAAAGGCTATTCCCTTAGTTTCCGTATCTCCATGCTGCATTGCCGTCAAGGTTTCTTGTGAGGAAATCCCTTGCTGTCGAGAATTCTGCTCCGACCAGTCCCAGGCGAATCAGCCAGGTTCTCATTGCGAATTTCGGATTTTCCGTTTGCTGTGGCTTGGGGCTTGCCGTTCTCACTTCCTTTGCCATTTCGGAAAGGGCAAGGCAAAGCTGAATCCAGCTTTTGAGCTGACCTGCGTGAAGTCCGTTTTTCTTGCCGTTTGCAGGCTTGTCGAAATTGAAAAGTCGGAATTCAATTGTGCCCTTGGTGAAAACTGCGTGGTAATTCGTCATGTGGTAGCGACTGTCGTTGTAATGGTGGTCTCTTCCGTAGGTGCTGCCGTTGGATTCGTACCAAATATCCGCAAGCTGTGCCATGGTGGCAGGCTTTTTCTTGTTCAGCTGTTCAATGAATCTCGGGTTTACCGTTCTGCAGTATCTGTTGATTCTGCCCTGGTCGATTTTCAAGGCATCGGCAATCAGCCTTTCGTGGCTTGCCATGATATTTGCGAGGTTTCGGAGCGTCTGCGGTGTGTGGCCGTTTGCTCCGATGTGAATGTGGATTCCGCAGCCCCTTGTGTAATCGCTCTTTGCTCCTGCCTTGCGAAGTTTTCTCACAAGCTCCTGCAAGGTTTCGATGTCGCTGTAGTGAAGAATTGGTGTAACCATTTCGCATTTTTCGCTGTCGCATCCCGAAATGCTCACATCCTTTTGGAATTTCCATTCTCTGCCCTGGGAATCCCAAGCCGACCAGGTGCTGTAGCCGTTTCTGCCTGCTGTGTTTTGGTATCTGCCTGTTCCGAAGAAGTCGGCTGCAAGCTTGGCGGCTCTGTCGCGGGTGATGTTGTTCATTTCAACCTCAACTCCGATGGTCTGGTTTTTAAGGTTTTCAATCTGCTGTGCTGTTCTTGCGTTCATGGTGTTTTCCTCCGTAAATTCGTTGTTTTTCCCTTTCGGTAGTTACATATTACCGCATAGTGTGGATAATAGCAAGCGGCTAAATGTACAGAAAAAACCGCTGTATTTCGAGGAAAACATTGTGTAGTATATAACTTGATATACTTGCAATTGTATGGTAAAATACAGTAAAGTGGAAATCCGTCTCGAATTATTTTTCGCCCCCAGAATCCTTTGAAAATACATCCACACCCTCAATCACTGCAAGTGTACTGCCGTTGCTCCAATGAACATGAATATTGCCACCGTCATCCACATACTGCACCTCGCCGACCGTCCCTTCGGGTACGGGATAGGGGTCTTTCATGTGGTGCAGGATGATTTTTGTCCCCTTGGGATATTTTTCACGCAGAGCCGCAAGCTCCTGTTTATTCAGAAACTGCATTTTCATTCCCTCCGTTTCTGAATGCCGAACTGCCTGTCAATTTTCTGAGCAGCACTTTTCGCACTGTTTTGTACTCCGCCCCTATAAATCCCAATCGGAGCAGAAAGCAGCGAAAGGTGTATTTTTTGTTATCGGAAGTATCAGGCTTGTTGTTGATACGCTTCTGATTTTTCGCCATGTCGCAGAGTGCCGTTACAAATCTGCTGTATGCGTCAGCATCATGCTCCGATTCTATCGTAAACCAGGGGAACTCCACCGCCGTGTCCGTCACCGTATACTTCAACGAATCAGCTCCGAGGGCGTGTTTAATGAGGTTGCCCTTGTTCTCCACAAGCCTGTCCAGATTTGTAAATGTTGTTTCATCGAAGAAATCTAACGGCATGGTGATGGTCAGCTCATTGTGTTCCTCACCAAGTGATTCCACCGTAAATCCCTGTGCTTCCAGTTCTTTCAGCAGTTCGCCGACCTCATCGGTGTAGCAGCGGCTTTCCGTGAAATGCAGCGTACCGTCTTTGTCAAGGGTGTGCTGTCCGATTTTGTAGGCACAGGTCGGCATAAACTGATATTCGGGTGTTGCCCCAACAATCATGCCGATTGCCTGTGCCAGTCGCTTACGTTCCGTTCCAGTGCAGTTGAATTTGATTTCCATATATGTGTCCTCCTTGTTTTCCGCTGTTTTGCGGTGTTTTTCGGTAGTCACATATTACCGCATTCCGCACAGATATTCAAGTCTTTTCACGGAGAATAAATGTAGAATTATTCTCCGTTGTTTTGTGCATAATACGCTATCCCTGCAAGTACAAACCACCCGACAGGCAATGAGATAGAATTGCCCCACATCTTATATGCCGCACTATCGGAATATGGATTTTTAATCCATTTCAGAATCTGCCTATCCGTTTTTGGCTTTGTATCGGGAGAAAAAGCAAGCCTGTGCGTTTCAAACACATCACGCCAGAACGCAATGTCCTCCTCGGTAGGATTTTCAATGCCCAAACCGTCACACCACCAAGTAGGCATACCCTGTAGCAATGCACATTCCTGCGGAGTTAAACGGCGGACGATATATTCCACACCATCAGCAGTATCATTTATCAGCGGAGGGTCTTTGTAATCCGTAGCAACAAGGGCACCTGCCTTTTCTTCATCAGCTCTGGTGAAATAGGAAGCCTTACTTGCACAGTAGGTCGGATGTGCCACACCGCCTGCACCCGATGCAACGAGCGTCGGTGAGGTTTCCTCCTCAATCTGAAAGCTGAATCGTGCATTATAGCCTTGATTCATAGCAGGTCTGCCGATGCCGAAAGCAACAGCATGGTTTTCAGTACAATTTAAGGTATACATGGTTTCGGATTCCTTGTACCCATCGCCATGATGAGAGGGGCGGCTGCCGTTGCCTTCAATCACAATCATCCCGCCCTGATTCTTGCACGGTGACTGATTGCTGGTATCAATGGTCTTTGCTGTGTCCGCTTCATAGAATCCGCTGTTGGGATTATCCGACAGCATGGAGTTGCTGTGCTTGGAGCAGACGCCGTAGGCTTTCGGAACAATCATTGCCGCAGGAACAACACCTGCACGGAGCGTCGGCGCTTTTTCTTTTTCATAGCCGATACCACGAGCCTTTGCCGAATGCTCGGTGCAAAAACCTGCACTCTCAACAACAAAAGGTTGATTGTTCCCGCCCGTTCCATAGATTGCAGAAACTGTATCTGCAACATCAATCGGTCCCGTAAATCGTGTATCATGGCTATGGTTAGAGAACATTACTCCCGTGCCTGTTGCTCCAATGCAATCCGCAGCACCTCCGGCAGAGCTTTGCCACGCTCTGAAGCCCTCCGTAGAATACCCAGACAAGCCTTCGGACTCAAATAATATTTTTTCGGCACATTGACCTGTAAAATCTGCGACAAGGTAGATACGCACTCTTCTTTGGGGAATGCCCCAATGCTGCGAGTCGAATGTTCGCCAGGCAACAGAGTAATCATCTGCCACGATACTTCCTGCTTTTTCCCACTTCTTAGGTTTAGGAACAGATACATCCTCGCCTTTGACCTTGCAGAATTCCTCGAGGACGCATCGGAAGTCTTCGCCGTTGTTGCTGCTGTAGGCACCGCAGTTGTGGACAATAATGTTGTTGACTTCATATGTGTTATCATCCTCCACAGATAAATTATAAACATTTTCTTTCTTATCAATTTTTTCAATTGATTTTATGGGCTGCCATAAGATGCCGTTTTCGACAAAGCTCTTGCTCTGTTTTGTATATAGGCAGGCTGTTAACATATAGACCGGATGATTGGCATGAATTATACGACCGTTTATTACGCCATCCTTTGGAGGAGTTACACTAATTGAGCATCCTTCGTGATAACAGTTGCGTATCAATCTCGAAATTCCGTATGCAAGCTCTCTACTTACAGTACTTGCTGACAGCTCTGTATGATATTTTCGCCTTCTGATGTATCCATCTCCACTAATATAGCCTTCAAGTACCGCCTTTTGCAAATGAATAGGCAATTTGAAAACATAGGGAGGAACACATTTATTTTCTGCACCTTTTCTTGCAGATTCGATAAGCTTATAGAATTCCCACGACGTAAATGTGAAATTCAAAGCTGTTGAATGAGGACGGTTTTCATAAATATCATACGGGAGACGATGAAGTCTTTCACGAGTAGCTTCGATTTTTTTCTCCCCACAACTTATGAAAATACGTGGGTTGCTTTTTTTGAGGTCAACACTTCCATCGGCAAGCCAACGCCCAATTGCCCATGCTTCCGCTTCGGTTACAAAATCAGAAAACCTTTCATCTGGAGTATCAAGGACATATCCAATTAGGTCATCTGTTGTAAGTTCGCCAGCTCTCCTCCATTCAGCCTTGCTGAATGATTCACGATACGATAAATCATCACTGTGAATAAATCTTTTCTTCACATAAAACGGATGGTTAGGAGTACAGACAAGCGATTCACTACCAGTAGCTTTTATTTGAATTACTTCTTTTTTTCTTGTTTTGTAGATTTTTCTAACCGGCATATATTTTCCTGACAGTGTCTTGACCTTATCGCCAACTTGTATTGTTTCAATTGGCTTATATCCATATTCTGTCGTTACAAGTGTACCGGCGGTAAAGCATACATTCTCCCACACAGCGAATCTCGGATATTTGCCATCAGTTGCACACCTCATTTCTTTGATAATTCTGATAGCTTCGTGAAAGAGACCACTTCGCTCATCAGTAAGACCTTTTCTCATCCCGGCAAGAGAAAGCCCCTGACAGGGTGAGCCAAAGGTGATGATGTCCACAGGCTCTATTTCGGCACCGTTGATTTTGCTGACATCACCGTAGTGCTTCATAAATGGCAGGCGTGTTTCGGTTACCATAATCGGGAACGGCTCAATTTCTGATTTCCAGACAGGCTTAATGCCCGACAGGAGACCTGCAACGGGGAATGTGCCGCTGCCGTCAAATAAACTTCCAAGTGTCAGCATTTTTCATCACCAAGCCTTTCTTTCAGAGCAGTAAAAAACGCCTTGTTTCTGATAGAAAGTCCCTTTGCAAGGCACTCTTTCTCAAAAGCAAAGCGTATTTCAAGTTCGTTTACGGAATAATCGGAACGAAATTTTCTCCATGTCATCGCTTCATATTCTTTCAGCTTTTCCCATAGTTCAGGAAAATGCTCCCACAAGGCACGAAGCTCAGCCAAGGGCTGTAACGGACAGAGCCAACAGGATACACGACTGAAATGCTGATACAGACCGTCCCAATCAAAGCCACGGTCATAGCAGTACTGCAGGCAGTCGGATTCGGTCATGCCCCATTCCACCAGAGGATGTACACATTCATCACGCTGATTATTTTTCCGTTCCAGACGGTACCCCTCATCGGCGGCAAGTCCCACATACTGATGAAGCGTGTATTTCTTGCGAAGCTCTTTCAGGAAACTATTTCTCGGAGCGTCTTTCAGTCGATTGGTACACCAACGCATACGAGGTCCCATCCAACCGAAGCCGTTATAATCCCTGCCGAATAACTGTCGGAACTTTTCGGGATTGCCACGTTTGATGGGTGCTTCGGAAAAATAATATTCAAAGCTGTACTTTGGATGAATGCGTGTAATCGGTCTGCCGATATATTTCTCCACCTTGTCGATGTTGTCGTACATCGCAGGGAACTCCAATCCCGTATCCACGAACAAAATCATATCAACGGGACGGTTTTCCTCAAGCAAGCGAAGGAGCATTGATGTGGAGTCTTTTCCACCTGAAAAACTGACAATCCAGAAGTCAGGCTTCATCATTCGGCAGCTCAACCTCCTTCACAAGCTCTGCGTAGGAATATCTCCTGCCATCACGGATTACATATACATCATCAGCCACACCATTCCTGAACTGAATATATCTTGCAACAGCGACATCAACAAATTTCGGCTCAATTTCAACACCGTAGCAGGTTCTTTCCATCTGTTCACAGGCAATGAGCGTAGATGCACTTCCGAGAAATCCGTCCAGAACAAGACCGTTTGTCATTGTCGATTGCTTAATCAGATAGGCGATTAGCGGCACCGGCTTACTTGACGGGTGTCCAAAACCCTCCTTTTTGCTATTGGCGATACCGTCAAATTCAAATACAGCGGTTTGCTTCTGGTCTCCGTACCAGATGTGCTTGCCGTCCTTTCTCCAGCCGAAGATGAGTGGTTCCATGTTGAACTTCCAATCCGTTCTTGAAAGCGGGGCTCTTGGCTTTTTCCAGATAAGTCCCGCACCAACCTTGAACCCTGCATCTTCAAAAGCATCATAAAATACTCGTGATTTTGCCGTTGCGTAGAATTCATAAAACGAAGCGTCAAGTGCCATGCTGTTTTTGAAGTTAGTAAATACCTTCATTAGGAATTCGTATGCGGACTTATCATCAAGATTATCATTTTTGATTTTGCCCGATGCATTTTCAAGGTTAACAAAATACGGAGCATCGGTGCAGACAAGATTTACTTTCACACCACCGAGCAGCGCTTCATAGGTTTCGGGTAATGTGGAATCACCACAGATAACCGTATGTCTGCCGAGATGCCAGATATCTCCCGCTTTAGAGATACACGGCTTTTCAAGTTCTGCATCCACGTCAAAGTCATCTTCCTGTGCTTCATCTGTATCAAAAAGAGCATTTAGCTCCTTTTCGTCAAAACCCGTAAGTGCAAGGTCAAAATCATCAGTCTGCAATTCAGACAACTCAACGGCGAGCATTTCCTCGTCCCAGCCTGCATTCAACGATAATTTATTGTCCGCGATAATATATGCGCGACGCTGTGTTTCGGTCAAATGACTTTCCTTGATGCAAGGGACCTTCTTCAAACCTAACTTCTGTGCGCCGTAAAAACGGCCATGACCACAGAGGATGGTATTATCTTCGGCAATAATAATCGGCGACAGAAAACCGAATTCCTTGATAGAAGCGGCAATCTGTGCAATTTGTGCTTCGGAATGGGTGCGGGCGTTCCTTGCATACGGGATGAGTGTATCAATGTCTGCAAGGTAATACTGTGTTTCTTTCATCGGTGCTGCCTCCTTTGAATTCTCTGTAAACCTTTTCGGGCATCATTCACATTGCCCTTGACAGCCTGTCCCTTGATAGTCCTGTACTGCTGTTTCGTGAGCATAGGTCTGCTGGATTTCAGTTCTCTCCAGAAAGATACATCTGCTGATTTCATACTGTTTCCTCCTTATTTTGGGCATAAAAAATACCACACGGCTGTGTGGCTGAACGATGCTAATTTCCTCTGTTTCTCAAGAGCATCTCCATCATATCGTTTTCGGGGTTGCTACCCGTCACTTCAACAGAACAGTTTTCTTTGACAATCTGCTGAATGGTAGCCCATAACACATTTGATTGCTTCATGTAATTTTGGCTCA
This sequence comes from Ruminococcus sp., assembly GCA_017437285.1. Classification (GTDB taxonomy): domain Bacteria; phylum Bacillota; class Clostridia; order Oscillospirales; family Ruminococcaceae; genus Ruminococcus. Next base: position 33,083 of record JAFSBM010000106.1, read on the forward strand.
TGTGAACGAAAGGAGACTGGCAAGGACTGCCAGTAGTCGCATGTTTTCCGAGAAGTCCAAGACGGGAGATTGCTTCCTCGCACTGTACCCATCGAGCAACACTCATCGCATACTGCTCAACGAGAGTGGGGTTAATCAGTTTTTCACAGCCAAGCTTTGTCAGCCATCTACAAACCTTATTGTAAATTTCATCAGCACCGAGCGGCTTACCGTCACGCTGTAATCCCGAAAGATATTCACCGGGTTTAGGCATATCCACACCGTCAATGTTTTCGGGGATATCAATCCTTGTAAGCTTCCTACCACCTGGATTGCCGGTGTCTAATTTTTCTTTCAGTGCTTTCGGCTTGCGTCCCGCACCGGGTCTTGCACCGCCTCTATTCGTTCCATCCTTTGCCAAATCACATCGCTCCTCTCTGTTTGAAAAAAATCAAAGAAATCAAATTTTTGTTTGAAAAATGGGTATAAAAAATCCCGACTGAAAAGTCGGGATAAATGCCGTGATTTAGGGAATACTTAAAAATGCCTATTTTACGTGGAATAGGGGGGTAATACCCTTTTTGGTTTCGCTTTTGCGAGCGTGACGCTGGGCGCCGGTCAATTGATTTTTCCCTATTTAGCGATATTTTCGCCCCCCCGGGGGGGTCAGTATCCATACACCGGATTTTTATCCTCCGTCCATGTCTTTCTATCATGACACCGCTTGCAAAGGGCTTGATAATTACTCTCATCCCACATCAATTTCTGGTCACCACGATGAGGAACAATGTGATCCACAACCGTTGCCTTCACATACCGTCCGTCAGCCATGCACCGCACACACAGCGGATGCTTGCGGAGATATGCAGCTCTCACTCTACGCCAACGGCTATTGTACCCACGGCTGTCAGCCGAAGGTCTGTCGGGGTGGAGTGGCTTGTGCTGTTCACAGTATCGCTGTTCCGTAAGGTGCGGACAGCCTGGGTGATTGCAGGGGTGCTTGGCTTTGCGTGGCATAATTCCTCCTTGGGGTATAAGAAAAGCCACGCAGATTTCTCCGCATGGCTCTTGGATATTATTTTCTATTATACAGTATAACACATATTGAAACTCTCATCAAGTCTCATGAACTCTCATTAACTCTCAACTTTTCAATTGCCTTGGTGTGGAGCCTGTAAATGTGCTGTGTACTGTATCCCATTTCGGCTGCAATGATGTTCCATACCTTGAATTCCAGATAACGCTTGATAAGAATATCACGATATTCGGGGTTAGCAATATTCGAAATCTCTGTATGGAATACACTCTTGAGAGTTTCAAGTTCCTTTTCGGCAGCAACCGCTTCGTTTTCAAGTTCCATAATTCTGGCAATGCCAACCTCCATGCTGTTATGCTGAGGAGAAACCGTTTTAGGCATATCGGAAAAAGAGGGTGACTTCGGAGCCGAAAGCTGTTCACGAATAGTATCAGCCTCTCTGTACTTACGGTTAATTCGTCTTATCAGGGTTTTCGCCATCTTCATATATTCCTTCGTGTTCATGCAACATCCTCCTCCAGTTCAAGTGTTTTTACAATCAGCTTACCATCAATATCGCAGAGCATCTTAAACCAATCCGAGGTAAAGAAACGGTATAATTCGTGCTTGGTTTCATAATCCTTGCTTTTCTTCGCAATGCGATAATCATAAACAGCTCGTTCCACAATCGCCAGAGCGAGGTTTTTATACGGGTTGTCCTGTGCGATATATTTTTTCTCTGTCCTAATCATCCTGTAACTTCCTTTTCTGCCTGCCGTAAAATGTATCTTCTCCCATCATCAGACCGAGCGTCTCGCAGGCAAGGAGAGCAATCTCAGTGGCGTCATGGGATTTTTCTATTCGAGAAATATTTTCACCTGCCTTACGGATACTTTCCTGAAACTGGGAATACACCGCCAAGCGTTTATCATGTTCGGAAACATCCTCATTGTACTTTCGGAGAAGTATCTGCTTTCGCTGAGAGGCGTCCTCCTTGGAAAGCTTCTCAAACTTGAAGGCGTAGTATATTTTTTTCAGTTCCGAAAAATACTTGTATTCGGCAGGAGGAAAATTCGTAACATCAAGGGTACCGTCATAAGCCTGTCGTTCAAGCCTGCTGAAAGTATCCTTATCCGCGAATTTGAGAATGGTTTTCATTTTTCCTCCTAATGACATATAATGATATATAAATATATAAAATATAAACTTATTTTTATTTTTTCTTCTTTTTAAGAGAAGTAGAAAAAAGAAGGAATATATGTCACTTATGTCATTCCAATAGAGATAGTGGAGAGTCCCTGATAATACCAACCGTCTTTTTTATGGATTTTGGTATAGCGTTTGCACATCTCGATTCCGAATTTTCTGGACGGCATTTTGTATTCATTTGCCTCGGCAGCCCACTTGCAGTAAATCGCATAGAGAACGGAAGCCTTGATTTCACCGCCTTCTGCAATGTCATCGGAGGCGAGGAAAGCCGCAATCACATCCATCTCATTGCGGTACTCCTTGACGGAATCCTCCACCGCTTTCGGCTTATGCAGTCCCTCGTACTTCCACAGGCGGTAGCCCTCCATCATCCAGGCAAGTATATCGGGCATCTCCTCACGAAGCTTTTCGCCGAGGTTTTTGTCCACCTTATCTTCGGGAATACACTTCACAAACGGGATAATATGAATTCTTCGCCAGATACCGAGGTCAGTGCCACGAATGGTCGGCTTATGGTTAGTGGCAAGCCACAGCTTAAATTCAGGACGGTATTCAAATTCATCACCATACAGCTTTCTTGCCGTTACCATATCATCGCCCGTCAACTGTTTGATAAGTCCCTCGTTCAGTCGCATACCCTCATTTGGCTCAACGCTCGTCACAAGCCTTGCACCTTTCAGACGGGCAATATCTGTATTTGCGGAAGAATTGCTGTTTTTCACCATAATAGATTCAGGCTGAATGTTGGTGGCGTATTCGCCGAGGATTGCACGGATGATTTCAAGAAATGTTGATTTTCCATTTCTGCCGTTGCCGTACAGAAAGAACACGCACTGTTCAGCTGTAGAGCCACTTAAACAATAGCCGAGGGATTTCTGAATGTATCGGATCAGCTCCTTATCATCACCGAATACATCATCGAGAAAGCGAAGCCACAGCACAGGATTTTTCGGTTTTGCAGGCATGGAAGTTCCAAGCATTCTGGTCATGAGCATTTCGGGAGAATGAGGCATGGTGGTGCAGGTGTCGAGGTCAACAACTCCGTTTTGCGTATTTACGAGGGTTTTATGTGTATCCAGTTCAGCGGGACTGATAGGCACAATATGCTGAAATTCCTTTACCATAGCCGTTTTTGAAGCGTTGGAGCGAGTTTTCTTCATATGCTTCTGGTAATCCTGCAGGTATGCACCGCCTTCGTGTTCAGTCCAGGATTTCAACTCAATTTTCATACGCTCAAGGATTACATCGGCGGCGGTGAAAATAGCACCACGGTCATCATAAACCCATACACCTCCCTTGTAGTACATCCAGCGTTTGTCGGTATAATTGTAACGGAAAACTCTGCCGCAGTAGTCATTCATTCGCTCTGCGTTGCCGGTATCGTCAAGTGTATGCATTGGGAGCTTCGGGGACGGTGCAGGAGTGGGATTTTTGATTGTGATATAATAATCATCTTCCGCAGGCGGCTGATAGAACGACTGACAATTCTCAACGGCACGATTGAGTGTAATCGCACCGTAGGTCGAGCCGCACTGCTTTCTGTCCCACTTCTCACGCATAAGGTTACTGCTGCGGTAAATCCTGTCCATAGCGTCCTTGTCACCGCCACACCAGAATGCAAGAATGGAACAAAACGCCATATCCGCTTCGGATTGTGAGGGATAATCGGAGAAATCTCCGCTGTAGAGTGCCGAAAACTTATCGCCGTTGGCGGAATTGAGGATTTTCTCAATCAGTTCATGATCTGAAAGTGTCGGCGTTGCTCTCACAGGGGCAGGTGCAGGGGTGGATGTTTTCTGCTGAGTTGCACCAAAGTATTTCTGGTGTAACGGCTTAATCCGCTCCGTACCATTGGAAATGGCTGTATATCCGCCGATTGCATTGCCGGTCATAATGAAGAATCTACCGCTGTCATACATCTCCACCTTGCCCTTGCGTCTGCCGCCAACAGGAAGATTGCCGCTGCAAATGAGGTGGATGCCATTGCCGGACTGCGAGGTTTCGGCGTATGTCTGCATCTGCCCGATAAATTCAGCTACGATGTTGTTTTTTTCACCGCCGAGATAGGCATGAATTTCATCACGGCAGTCGTCAAGGTCAATGCCGAAAAATCCCGAATTGCTGAACATAAAGCCGATACCGTCATAACGCTGTGCTACACGGACAGCCGTATCAAAGCTGCTCCACGTCTGCGGATTGTTGGACATAGCCTGTCCGCCTGTATTGGGATTGATAGGCACTTTTTTAATGCCGCTATGAGAATTTGCATCGGGATATGCTTTCCAACACACCCAATTGGGGATGTTTTTAAGTTCGTTGGGGATATTTTTAAACATAGATTTCAACCTCCTGTTTATACGTCGTATTTGATTGCCATTTCACGGATAATATTGATATAGATTTCAGTGAGGCGCTTGTCCGCAGCGATGATATCCAGCTTGGTCTTTTTGTCGATTTCTTCGTTGGGAATGCGGTCCCAGAACATTCTGATACGCAGATTTTCAAGGCGTTTCTGCAAGCGACAGCCCGCACGACCCTCAAGGAGCTTAAACGCTTCGCGCTGTATCTCCCAAGAACGGTCGGGATTATTGTATCTCTTCACGGCGATTGCTGTCAGAATACGGTCACAGTCGGCTTTCCAATCAAATCTTGAGGCAGAAAATGTAATTCTGATACGTTCAAGCTTCTTTTCATTTTGCTGAATCTGTGCGGAGATCTCCTGCAATTTCTCATCATGCTCAACGAGGAGCTTCGCTTGAAGAGTAGGAATGCTGTAGGTACCTTTTTGACGGATTGCAGGGAGTACTTCCGATGTCACCCAACGCTTGAATTTCTTAGCGGAATCCAGCTTGCTGCCAAAAATAAGGGAGTACACGCCGCTTTCGTTAATGAGAACAGTCTGACTTTTGTAGTTTGAACCAGTACCCTGAATCAGGGTGGTGGTTTTGTCTTCCTCATCGACATGAGCTGCAATGGCATTTTCAGTTTTTACATAACCAAGTGCTGTAGCCACATCCTTGCCTACAAACCAAGGCTCACCGTCCATTTCAATCGTTCTAACTGCCATGCTGTCATAGTTCCAAATTGTAATCTCGTTCATAATCAAACCTCCTCGATGAATTTAATAAACATTCTTTTTCTCTTTGCCAGTTTCATTTCCTTCTGCATTCCGATGGAATACGTCCTGCCGAATACCCACAGCTCATCGCATTTGCTCATCATGATGCTGTTCATCTTGAAGGCAAGGTCACGCTCATCGGGGTTGTTGTCGTTCATGAACTGCGGAAAGTATAAATGAGGCGCAATGGGAATACAGCCGTTTTCGATCGCATACTTGCAATACTTACGGGCATTTTCAATGTTCTGCACGATGTTCTCACCTGCAAAGGCTGAGCAGATATATACAAGGGGACGGTATTTTTTCTTTCGCTGTTCTTTCAGCTCCTCACGTCTGATTCGTGTGAGGGCTTCGTGTTCTGTTGGGCTGGCGTAGCCTTCTGTGTTATAATAATTCATAGAAAATTTCCTTTCGTGTAGGTGCCCACGGGTGAAGGACAGTTTTCAGCTGTCCTCACCGGGCATTACTGTGTGTATAGTTTAGAACGGCACTTCGCCGTCGCTGAGGATTTCTTCAAAATCGTCAAGGTTGCCGATTGCAGCTGTTCCTGCGAACTGCTCGACAGGTTTCTGTGCCACTGTATCGCCAGAAACGGCAGGCTTTTCCTTATAAACATGCTTACATTCAGAAAATCTCGATTCATTCATGAATTTCACGAATTCTCGGGTGTTTCCGTTATAGCTGTCGTGGTCAACATTTACCCTCATAACGTGGTTGATAAGGTCCGCACAAAGGTCATTGACGGTTTCGTAGGATTTGCCGCTGGGCAGTGCCGCCGCCTTTGCAAGGGACATAATCTGCTTGAAGCTGTAGCCCTGCACCTGCATATCCGCCTGTGTCGGCTCACGTCTTTTCCAGAGGGTGTGGAAGATGAATCTGTTCTGATACTTCTGCTCCACATCATTGCGGATTACAAGGGTGAGATTCAGTCCCGTAGCACCATTCTGGGTGGTGTGCTCCTCAATTGCCTTGATGATAACTTCATATTCTCCCTTGGGAATGAGGTCGAAACTGCTGACCTCGGTGTAATCTGTTGAGAATCCCATAGTTTTACCTACCTTTCTTTTACAAGTTCTATTGCATCCTCGGTGCTTCTGCATATTCCTGCAATAGCACCGTTTTTCTTCATGGTTTCAAGGAAGTGCAGCTGTTCCTTTGACGGTCTGCCTGTTGCTGTCTTTACCTCGATAAATACAGCTTTTCCGTCCGATTTTCTGAATCCGAATAAATCGGAAAATCCTCTCGGCACACCCGTATCAAAATATCTGCCGTCCATGGTGTATCCCTTGCCGACATTCACACGGAATATGACGCAGGTGTCGGAGAGGGCAATACGGATTTCGTTCTGAATTTTATGCTCCTGTGTCATATGAAACCTCTTTTCTTGCCCTGATAGTACGCCCATCCAGGTTTATAGTGCATTTTCTTCGCATATTGCTGTAACTCCTGCATATTCCTGCACTCATCAGGTGAGGTGTAATCCAGCGTGAATCCTGTTATTTTCTCAAGCTCCACATCCTCGTCAACCGACAGTTTTCTGGACTTTTTGGGAAATACATAGCCACAGGCGGGACAGCTGATTTCCTCGGCATCTTCGGGTTTCGGGAACGTATAGAAACATTCGGGGCATTGCAGCACCTTGACCTCATCCTCGATATTGCGTTCTCTCTTATCCTTTTTCCCGCCCTCAAGCGTCCATGTACGGTCAGCATCGGGAAGTCCGAAACGTGCGTAATTTCCCACATGGTCTATAATAATCGCCCTTTTATTCGGTTTGTATCGCATACATCGCATGGACTGCTGAATATACAGGGTGAGAGATTTGGTTGGACGGAGCAAGATTGCACATTCACAGTCGGGAACGTCAAAACCCTCACTGATAAGGTCAACATTGCAGAGAATAGTAATTTCACCGCTACGAAAACGGGAAATAATATCGTCACGCTCCTGCTTGGGCGTATCACCGTCAATGTGTACGGCTCTGATTCCGTTAATATTAAATTCCTCGGTCATCGCCTTGGAATGGGCAATTGATGTGCAGTAGCAGATAGCTTGCTTGTTTTCCGCAAGCTGTCGGTAGTACTTGATGACATTGCCAAAAACCGTGCTGTCAATGAGAACTTTTTCCACAGCTTTGGTTTCGTACTCGCCGTGCTGTATTTTAATGCCTGTGAGATCTGCAATGGACGGGGCGTAGTAATCATACGGGGCAAGGTAGTGATGTTCGATGAGCCATTTTGCCGATACGCCGACTACCAGCTTATCGTTCACATCAGATAATCCAGAGCCGTCAAGACGAATGGGAGTGGCAGTCACACCGATACGCTTTGCATCAGGAAAAGCATCGTATACACGGCGGTAGGTAGAGGCTTTCGAGTGATGATTTTCATCGGTTATAATCAGCTGCGGAGGAATAATTTTCTGTATCCTCCGACTTGCCGTCTGCACCATCATCACATCGCAACGCTCCATATCCACACCCCACCAACTGAACGTGCTTTTTATCTGATCCACCAGTTCTTTTCTGTGAACTAAGAATAATACCCGATTTTTCTTTGCAGTAGCACTTTTAGCAATGTCCGCAACGATAACCGACTTACCGCCGCCACACGGCAGCACGATGCAGGGAGCCCTTGCACCATGCCTGTAGGCGTCACGAGCCTTGTCAATCAAATCAATCTGATACTGCCGCAGACTCATTCTTTTCTTCCTTTCGCTTCTTAATTTCCGCCGCCATACACTTCCAGCAAAGCTTTCTGCCGTAGTTCTTCAGCGTACCCTTGACAATTTCATCAGCTGTTTTCTTTGCGTTGCCCGTAATCACCAGTCCACAATCTACACAGCGGTCAGGCTCTACACCGTTTGCAAGCCAATCACGGAGAGAAGTGCCGAGTTCGGGAGTGATGACACCGTTCCAGTTATCGAGGAAAGTGGTGTCCTTTGAAACACAGGCGATATGGTTTCGGGCAATGTTAAACACAAGGTCAAATTCATATTCGGTGTTTTCACGCTGCACCGGAGCAAGTCCGATTTTGACAGGCACCGTCTTGCCACGGTCGTTCTGTTCCATGGCGTATGCCATCTTGGTACGCATGGTGACAATAACATGGCAGTTGAGGGAAAGCAGTGTATTGATGAGGATGTTCTGTTTTTTGCCTGCGTCGTTCCAAGCGGTAAAGGAGTTCTTGCCCTGCTGCTGTTCGGTCAGTTCCTTGAAGTCCAGCACACCGCCTTCGCCCTCCCAAGCGTGGGAAAAACTGTCGATGATGATAGCGCCGTCGGGACCGACTGCCTGCTCCGCTTCCTTTGCCATTGCGATGTAACGCTCCACGGTGAACGGCGGCACAAGCTCCTGATAGAGATATTCGCCGACTTCCAAGTCGGAGCGATTGCCATAGAACTGACCTCTGCCGTGTTCGGTGTCGATGAGTGCGATTTTCTCCCAATCCTGCGTCACGCCAAATGCAAGATACAGTGCGGAGAGGGTTTTGCCTGCGCCGCTGGGACCTGCCACCGCTACACGCATTTTTGCCGCTTTACGCTGTACTTTCTGAAATGCCATAAATATACCTCCTACTTGATTTGAATGTTCTGTTTCTCCACCAACCGACAGCCCTTGATTTTCTTGCCGGAGAGCAACGCCTCCTTGATGGCTGCCTTGTCGGGAGTGTATGTGATTTTCTTTCTGCACCATTTTTTTGGTGCAAGGTCGCTGTCAACTTCGGTGCTGACGGATTTGCGGTAGCTTATCGCCACACGAGCCGTGCTGAATTTCTGTCCGCCAAGAGCCTGCAACAGCCAAGCACGGAGCGAATTTGCCTTGTTTTCAGCCGTTTTCTGTCGTTTCTCCAAAGCCTCACGCTCCGCTTTGATAGCCGACGCATCGGATTCCAGATTTTTAATCCAGAGTGCCACGCTCTCAAGCTTCACATTTCGCTCCATCAGCAGAGCGTTCAGCTTTTCATCGTCAATGATTTCACCTGTTTCAGCGTCAACGCATTCCATGATGGCTGCGTCGATTTCATAGAGTGTTGCCATTTCCATACCTCCAGTCATTTTTTGTCGATGATGCAATCATAGACACCACCTCCGTCCCGTTCAAATTAACCTTATCAAGAAGAGAGAAAATGTCCCCTCACAACTTAATGGTCAAAAATCACGGATTTGGAAAAAAATCCTGCATAATTTCTGAAAATTCTTTTTCAATGATGCCACGGAGCTTTTTGAGGCGGTAAGCATATGTCCTGCGTCCGATATGGAGCAGCTGTTCAATCTCTGTTTCTGTGTATCCTGCAATGCGAAGTTGCCCAATCAGAATCGCTATCGGCATCAACTCTTCAATACGTTTCAGAATAACCTTCAGAGCCTCCGCCTCGATAATCATTTCATCGAAAAGTCTGGATTCCTCCGTTACAATGTCAAGATACTGAACGCCCTCATCCTCGAAAATAACCTCCTCGAGGGAAAGCATATCACCGGTGCGGATATGGGGGCAGTGACCACATACCATATCACAGGCAAACCGCTGATTCGCAGGACAGGCACATCTTCCATGACGCTGTTCCTTGCGTCGGAAGGTGTTAATGCCACGATAATATTCCTTGAACTCCTCATCCGTACACGGAACACTAACGCCTATTCTGCGTAGATAAATGTTGTGCTGCATAAAAAATCCTCCATTTGTGGAATGGAGGACGTGACTGCAAACGGGCATAACAACCCAGACCGCATCCCGGAAAGATTCTCCATTCCGTTATGCAGCTAACCCGCTCAAAAGGCAGCCGTGTATTTAGTTGTATCACCTGAACTGTTGAGCAACCGGTGTCAGTTCGGATGATATACAGCGACAAGGTACTTGAAATTCTCTTGTCCCTGTGATATAATTGTAATATAAATTGGAAAAATTTTCAGGACACTTTCGGACACTTTCGGACGTTCAAATCCGAATTATGAAATGACGTAAAATAGGCATCTCGGACACATTCGGACACTTTCGGACGTTTGCAATGCAAATAAACGTCCGAGAAGATAGGAGTATGGCATGATAAAATTCAGCGAATTTGCCGGTGCTTTGTATAAGGGTATGGGCACAAAGGAACAGGAAGGAAAATTTGCTCAGGAACTTTTCTATAACATCGTTGATTGCTACAACGACGATAACCCTCTTGACAGTACATCTGTCGACGCCTTTTATCGCTACTTTAATAATCTGCGTGGTATCAGTGCGATTTCACGCAAAATCAAGCAGTATACCGACCCTGTGAAATTTGCGTCATACCTCACGAATGTATGCAGTGACGCTATGGCACAGGATATATGCATAAACCTTGAGGCATACGGCATTAATATAAATGAATACAGCTTTGCTGATGAGGTTGCCGATTTGTTCAACGCCATCATTATGGAGGCGATAAAGCCACACAAGGATACAACACCGCATGATGTGATTCTCTATTTGGATAGACTGAAAAGCCGTTATTGTAAAATAAAGACCGTCATGTATAAGGACGGTCCCGTGGCATTCGACCTCAACTATGTACCCAACGACATCTTTGGACCCCGTATGAAAAGACAATCTGCTGATAAGGTGCTTTTAAACGGCACCAGTCGCTATATCGTTATCACGGGTACAGGCGGTATCGGCAAATCTATGCTGATGACACATTTACTGCTTCAGCTTTCCAACAAATATGATGTCTATCATAAAATACCGATTTTACTCCAACTCTGCTCCTACAATTCAAATAACGCCTCATTTATGGATATGATAAGGTCACAGGCGAACATCAGAAATCTGGAAGAACACCTCACAAATGGTGACTGCGTTCTGCTCCTTGACGCTATGGATGAGATTAAAAGCACCGAAATCCAAAACTTTGAAAGAGAACTTGCGGATTTTGTAGAAAAATATCCCAAGAACAAATACATCATGTCCTCAAGACCTATCAACAAATTTCAGGGGCTTACAAGGTTTGATGTGTACAGGCTTGCTCCCTTTACAAAGGAACAGGCAATGGAGCTTGTTCAGAAGCTTGCATTCCGTGTGGATGAGCCGAGAATTAAGGAAAACTTTCTGAAAGAACTGGACAAGAAGCTCTTTGAATCCCACCGTGACTTTGCCGAAATTCCGCTTTTGCTTGTCCTCATGCTTATGACCTACGAACGCTATGCCAAGATTCCTGCAAAGCGACACATTTTCTATAACAAGGTCTTTGACACAATGGTGGAACAGCACGACGCAGCGAAAATCGGGTTTAATCGTGTATTCAAAACAAAGATGAATCCCGAGGAATTTGCGGTAGTGCTTGAGGAATTCTGTGCAAGAACTTATATTGATGAAAAATTTGAATTCACACAGCTTGAATTTGAAGAATATTTTCACAACCTACGCAGTGTGCAACGTATCGGGAAGAACTTCTCATGTGCTGATTTAATTGCAGATTTAACGGTTGCCCTCTGTATCTTGACGCACAATGATGATAAGTATCGCTTTATTCATCGTTCTTTCCAGGAATACTTCTGTGCAGTCAAGTTTGCCAAATGCGATGACGCCGCATTCAAATCGGTAGCGACCATCTTCGATAACCGTCTGCCAAAGGTTTCTGCCGATTACACCTTTGATATGATGTTTGATATGGCACCAAGCAAAACGGAGCGTTTCATCTATATTCCGTTCTTAACGCAGCTCCTCGATGAATGCCACAAAAACGCAAACGAAACAGAAGCCTACTGGAATTTCCTTGTAAAAATGTATCCGACACTTTATTATTACAGCGGTGAAATTCCTGAAAAATATGAAAATGTCCCTGTTTCCTATATTTATCAGGCACTTCTCAATCGTCACGGCATGAATGATCCCGATATCAGCGGTTTCCTGCCGGTTGACAAGGATTATATATTTGAAACCTATCTGACGGTAACTTATAAGAACGGTGGTACGAAATTTGTTAATGCTTCGGAGTTTGATGAGGCTGAATCACGTCTGGTTGCCGATGTTGAGGAGAGTGGTTACAACCTTTCGATAGAAACGGCGGAACTGAAAACAGTGAAATCCTCGCTACATAAATCCGTTTCCGATGTTGATTTCCCTTATTATCAAGAGTTCAGATGGCTGCACCGCATACTGAAAGAAATGAAAGCTACTGCCGATTTCCGTAAGTCGGAAAGATATGAAGAGATATTTGTATAATGAAAAACCTCGGAATTTTCCGAGGTTTTTTCGTAGTTGTGAAAGTTTTGTACATCTGATATGGTATAATGATTTTCAAGAAAATTCGTCATTTTTATGCAAAATCTTACTAAAACCCTTGAAAAAATCGTCGGAATGTGGTATAATTACTTATGTGTAACATCATAAGCAAGGAGTGTACATCAGGCTAACGACTTCGCTGGTATGGCTTCCCGAAAAATAGTACCAAGAGCGAGTGCGTGGCGGAGCTGATGGGGATGTATCGTAAATTAACGGAATGAGGTGCAGCATGGCAGAACAGAAAATGCTCGACAGAGCGACATACAAGAAAATCAAAGGCATGACTCGTGAAGAAATGCAGAATTTCCTCACAAATTATTATAATAACGTGATGCAGGACGCAAGCGAAGCTACGCTCGACCTTGATGAGCTGAGAAAGGAAATCGGCGGTATTAAGGGCGTTGGCGAGAAGCGGCTTGATGAGATTATGGGTGTGATAGAGAAACATCTCCGCTCATAACCCTTGCAATAGCGTAAAATTTATGGTATAATATCAATAACAGGAAAGGAGCGTGTGCCGTATGGGAAAGTATGTAAATCCCGGAAATAAGGCATTTGCGATTGTTGCAGGAGATGACACCTACGTTGACAAATCCGGTTTAATTGAATTTACAAATAACAGAATCGGAAGAATGCGTCCGCTCATCTGTTTCAGCCGACCGCGCCGTTTCGGAAAGTCCATAGCGGCGCATATGCTGACGGCATATTACAGCAGGGGCTGTGATTCCAGAGAAATCTTCTCAAAGCTGAAAATTGCGGGACTGCCGACCTTTGAGGATGAGTTGAATAAAAATACAGTTATATTTATTGATATGCAGGAGTTTCGCAGCATTGTGCATAATGATAACAAAATGCCAGAAGTTATATCCTATATGCAGACTGTGATTATCAATGAATTGCGTGAAGTGTTTCCGGGGATTCTTTCTGAAACTGAAACAATCCTGCCAAGAGCATTGGGTGATATTTTCATTCGTATTGGAGAACAATTCATCGTCATCATCGATGAATGGGATTGTCTGTTCCGTGAAGACAAGGATAACGAAAAAATTCAGGCAGAATATGTGAACTTTCTCCGTGGTATGTTTAAAAATGCGTCATCCGATGCCTTCATCAAGTTTGCGTACATTACAGGTATTTTACCCATCAAGAAATATGGTACACAGTCTGCATTGAATAATTTTGATGAATATACAATGGTTCAGCCATATAGGTTGGCGGAGTATATCGGTTTCACCGAAGATGAAGTGCAGGATTTGTGTGAGCGTTATAATATGGACTTTGATGAATGCAAGCGTTGGTATGATGGATATTCCTTTAATCGTGTGAAGTCTGTTTATAGCCCCAATTCTGTGATTAATGCCATGAATAACGGAGAATTTGGAAGTTACTGGACGAAAACCGAGACCTATGACTCGCTCAGATTTTATATTGATACCAACTTCGATGAAGTAAGAACAGCGATTCTTTCAATGCTTGCAGGAAAGATGATAGGGATTGATTCCGAAACCTTCCAAAATGACATGGTCAGTATTGAAAATCGAGATGATGTGTTGACGCTTCTTGTACACCTTGGTTATCTTGCATATGATAGTAATGAAAAATCTGTGTATATTCCGAATGAAGAGGTTCGTGCAGAGTTTCTCCGTGCGACAAGAAACAGCAGCAGACCTGAGCTTGCGAATCTGATACAGGAATCCGACAAACTGATTGAAGCCACTCTCCGTATGGACGGTGATGAAGTTGCAAAGCGAATTCAGCTTGCACATCAGTATTATACCACATCGCAGTTCTACAACAACGAGCAAGCCCTCAGAATGGTCATTATGCTTGCCTATGTAAGCAGAGTGGACGATTACACAACATTTCAGGAATTACCGAGTGGCAAGGGGTATGCAGATATTCTGTTCTTCCCTAAGAAGAAATCCCGCAAGCCTGCACTTCTCATTGAATTGAAGTGGAATCATTCCAGCGGCGGTGCAATTGAGCAGATTAAAGAAAAAGGCTACTGCGATGCAATTCAGAATTACGGCGGCGATATTCTTCTGGTTGGTATTAATTATGATGAAAAAGCAAAAGAGCATAGCTGTAATATAGAAAAATTCAATTATAACTCATAATAAATCCACTTGCTGTCTATTATTTGACACACTCAAACTAAATAAGCAAAAAGTTACAATAAGTGAAATAGCCGTACAGAAGCAATGACATTACATCGCTCACCTGTACGGCTATTTCACTTATTGTGTATTTCTGACACTCGCTTTTTACCCTCTTATAGTAGATTATGTGGCTACAAATTGATTGTTCATTTTTGGGGCTTACATTTATTATAACTTCACTGTTATAAATAACTTATTTTTACAAAGGGGGAGGTGTGAATAATATGCTTAAAATTGCCATTGTACACAATAACGAAGTCTTTCTAGCAAAATTCAAAAGCTTTTTAGAGCTAAACGCTTCATCAAATGTCATTAAACCACTCATAACAAATGAAACAAATTGTCCACAATTTATTATTTTAGAAACAAGTGCAGAAAAACTCTTTCAACAACTTGTTGAAAACAACGCATCGTGTGTTGAAATAAGCAATCCGAAATATGACGATATCATCGACAATATCAAAAATCAGATGTATGAAAATGACGTAGAACTTTTAACCACGAACCTTATACGACAAGCCGGTGTTCCAGCACATATGGCAGGTTATAAATATCTTCGTACAGCCATTCTTGAATGTGTTGCGGATTCAACGTATCTTGACGGTGTTACTAAGAAATTGTACCCTTGCATTGCTAAAATTTATAATACCAAGCCTACTAATGTTGAAAGAGCAATCCGTCACGCTATAAAAACAGCATGGAACAGAAATGACAAAGTATCCATAAACAAATTATTTGGCTGCAACACAGAGAATTATACAAGTTATCCAACTAATTCAGAGTTCATCGCCGTTGTTAGCGAAAATATTTCTATTCTCACAAAAAGAGCTAAACATAGCGATTCTACTTAATGAATCGACTATCTTGATCATCTTAACCAAATAATAACGTTCATTATAGTAGCCACATAATCTAAAATTCAATACACATTCACACCTACCGAGAACGAAAAAGACCTTATTATTACTTGATGCAATATAATCAAAATCCCCTGTGCCGAATATGACACAGGGGATTTATATTTAATCAGTAATCTCAACCCCACGAACAGTAACTCTGCTCTGACCGCTGAGAGTACAGGTGAACAGCGTCATATCCCACGACTCCGCAGAGCCGAAATCCATACCCTCAATATCCCTGCCGTCAAGCTGGATAATCTCCGTAATCTCGTATTTGTGAACTGTGCCGTCAGCTTCGGTAAATGTGAACACCTCGCCGCCGCCCAGTTCCGACAATCTGCCGAAATGTGACCAATAGTTGTGTGCCGCTATGATGATATCTCCCTCGGCTACACTTCCCTTGTATCGGCAGGGTGCAATATTCAGCTTCGGGTAGCTCCAATCGCTCATAACCGGC
>JAFSBM010000010.1 GCA_017437285.1 Ruminococcus sp.
ACTTCACAACAGTGTCAATGTTGCGGCGTAATTAAATATCTGTATTTATATCACTGTACTGTTACACAGCCCGGCGAATATAAAACTATCCCCGTATTATTTGCTGAAGTGTAGCTTCGGTGGATTACTGCGGGGATTTTGTATTTTCAGTGAGGGAAAATGAAGACAGATACGACTAACTTATAACAGGAACAATCGTTCATAAATGGCATAGATTGGGAACAAATTCGTATTTTTTACGTCTAATATTATGAGTAAAACTCAAATAGAAAGGTAAGGTGAACGTAATGAAAAAAATAATGCAATCAACTTCTATACTATTGTTTTTGTGTGTACTTGTGCTGACGTTTTTGGTTGGCTGTAATGTTTTGGATTCGAATCGTCACAGCATTGAAATGAAAAGCGAAAGATGGCTGTATGAGAAATTACCTTCATCTGCCAACGTAGGAGATGAAATCACCGTAAAGATAAGATTTGCTACAGATCTTGGTTACATTTTCACTGTAAACGACGAACGGATAAAACAAGACGATGATGTTGAGAGCAACGATTATTGGCAATTCTCGTTTACAATGCCTGATGAGGACGTAGTTATTGACTTTAAGACTTACGACGGTTTTTTGCCTGATCCTGCATATGGGACTTTAATTGAAACCTATTGGATGCAAAATCTTGATGCGGAACATGTAAGCGTCCGTGAATACTATGGCGAATATGAAAACGGTGTATTGGTCGCTATGATCGACGCCGGAGATTATACAGCAAATGAGTGGAGCGAGAAAATTGCAGGCTATAGCTTTGCATACGGTGACGGTAATCGTTTGACGGTGCTTTACGACGGCAAGTTCTATACTCTTCCTGAAGCATATGAAAAAGAATATCTTACAAAAGAAAACATCAGCGAGATATTTTTAAAGTATTCAGATAACCACTCGGAAGTTTACGGCGGAAGAACGTGCGAATTTTCCGCTCAGTACATCCGCACAGACGGGTATCACGACGGCGTTCGCTATCCCGTTGTGACAGTAATACATTCTGTTGATGAGCTAAACGCTTACTACAAAGCCAATAAAGACAAATACAGCCTTGAAAGAAGAACGGGAACTATTTCCTCGGATTCTACTATCGGCTTTCTTGATGCCTGCGACAAGTACGATGAAGAATACTTTGAAGATCAAATTCTCCTGATGGTTCTCCTTGAGGAAGGCAGCGGCTCAATAAGACACAAGGTAGAGCGTGTAGCGAACGGAGCTGATGGGATCACGGTTGACATTGCCACGATTGTCCCCGAGATAGGAACTTGTGATATGGCAGAATGGCACATCCTTATCGAACCCGAAGTTGGTTTTGCAGAGGATGCAGACGATATAACAGTGTATATTGACGGCAGAGACGCAACAGAAAAAATTACAGAGGTGTATCACGAAAAAGGATATGCAAATATTTCCCTTACTCTTAAAGAAGGCTGGGAATACGATATAGTTGATGAGCCCGACACAAAGGAATTTGCAGTAAATATTTATCCTGCAGGTCAGAAAGACAACAAACTACGCATTTATTTTGGTTTCTTCGGTGTTTGCGGCACAGGGCTCAAGCAGGAAGAAATAAAGCTTGGTAAGTATGATGCGTGGATGGGAACCTACGACAATAACAAGGTATGGGACTTCATTTCTATTAAGGACACATTTGGAGATTATGCTATCATCAACGAGGGCGGCAAAAAATGGTGGTCTGAATACGGCGATGAAGCAATGCAGATCCTCGCTACTCTTAAAGTTGCCGACGGATATGTTTCGGAGGCTGGAGCAATTCAGGCAGCAAAGGAAAAAGCCGATTCCGCAGATGAAGATCCAAAGGTAGAGTTTGATTCCGAAAAAGCCTTGTGGAAAGTTACTCTTTCCGGCAAGAATACAAGCGGTGACGATACCTTTATAATTGATGTTCACGGAAACATAGTTGATATAATTGAGTGAGGTATAAGTATATGAAAAAGAAAATATGGATACCTATTGTTATCATTGCAGTGGTACTTGCAGTTTTATTTGTACCTATTCCGATGGCTTCCTATGATGATGGCGGTACTCGGGAATGGGTTGCACTGACTTATAAGATTGTAGACTGGAACAAAATCACCGATGACGGTTTGTATGAAAATACAAGAGTATACTTTGGAGAGGACCGTTGGCAAGATATTGACCTCTTGTGGCTTGAAGAATCTGAAAAAGTCGAGCATGAATTCCGTGCCATTATTACAAACATTAACGGCTCTTGGGTACATGTTAAGCCAGTAGATGGCGAGGCGGAAGAGCATGACAGTCTTGATATAAAATTCTTTGCTGACGAGCTTCCCGACATAGATGCCAAGGTTGGCGATACAGTCGAAATAAAATACCGTGGAAACGTTCCGTGGACTTCTTCACCACAGATAAGAGCTTTTGATTGGAAAAAGTCGCACAATCTCAGTCACGTCGAATACACAGATGAATGGCTTGACAAAGAGACCGCAGAAGAATATGACCACAATATTTTCAGCGACATTGTTATCACAGAGATTTACTCCAACTGCTTCTTTGCAAGACCTGTTATTCCTATGCCGTATCAGATAAAGCTGAATGGTACGCTGTCAGATGATTGGTGCGTTGGCGATCAGGTTATCTGTACCTATGAAAATACGTATTATGACGATAAAAACCAGCGTGTAGAGGTTGATTTCCTTACAATAGAACCGAGCGACTGGGAGCCTGAACCCGGAGTGGCATATAAACCTGTTATTTATCTTTACCCCGAAGAAACAACAGAAGTGTCTGTAAATTTAAAACTTGACGGAGAACTTACCTGCACATATCCCCAATATAATAACGGTTGGAATGTAACCGCCTCTCCCGATGGTACACTTACTGACGATAAGGGAATGCAGTACAATTATCTCTATTGGGAAGGCAAAACGTTTGCACAGTACGACTTTTCAAAGGGATTCTGCGTAAAAGGTGAAGACACCGCAGAGTTTCTTGAGTATGCACTTGCAGAGCTCGGACTTACCCGACGTGAAGCAAATGAGTTCATTGTATTCTGGCTTCCTATGACGCAGGAAAACAACTACAACATAATTTCATTCCAAACAGAAGCATATACAAGCTCTGCTCGTCTTGAGGTTACACCTACCCCCGACTCTATTATCCGAGTATTTATGGCATATAAGGCGTCAGATGAGTATGTAGACATAGAAGCACAGGAGCTTACCGCACCAAATCGAGAGGGTTTTACTGTTATTGAATGGGGCGGCACTGAGGTAAAATAAGGAGGATGGGAACATGAAAGTAAAGAGAATTGGATTCGTTTTACTGTCGATTTCAGCAGTTATACTCGAACTTCTTCCTTATGGTGCCGTACTTAATTTTGCAAACCCCGAGGGCGAGCCTTGGAGAAAAACTTTCTCATATTTCAGCCTTACACCATTCGGATATGCAAATTTCGGACCGTTTATAACAGCACTGCTCACTTGTGTTCTGCTGATACTTTCGGTAATTTGCATTTTCAAATACAGCAAGGGTTTAAATACGGCTATTATGAATATATCGGGAATTGCAACACTTGTGTCGCTTTCGCCGTTACTGTTCGGAATAAGCTATGTTTCAGCAGTTGGCGTCGCTATTACAGTAATCCTTCTCGCAATTTTCGGACTATGTTTTGTAAAAGAAAAGTAGATAAAGGAGGATAGTTCAATGAAGAAAATACTTGTCTCATTGCTTGCTGCAGTACTTCTCTTATCGGTAGTTGGCTGCAATAAAACGCCGCCTGATGTTCCGGATAATACAGACAAAAGCGTAGAACAGAACGACGGTGACGGACAACTACTTCACCCGGATGATTATGATGAATTTCTGACAGACATTTACCTTTGTGATGATGTGTACCGTTCGGATGATACACCCACACACGGCACTGCTTCAATCAGTCTTCCTATGTCACAGGATGTTTTAGAACTTAAAGATTATCAAATACTCCTTTGCGGTGACGGATGTCCACCTGAATCCGTAGTCAGCCGTGCATCACAGGGCTATGCCCCTGCATACCGTGTTGTGCCTGACGGCGAGATTGATGGAAACTTTAAGGTATTAAAGTTCAAAATGGAAATCCCCGAGGGAATGCTTGAGGATATAAAGAAGCAAGGAGTATATGAGCAGATTGTCGAGGAAATCGAAAGTCAGTATTACTATCTCCTTGTGCTTGACGAAAAGCATTACGCATATATCCACCTTGAAAGAATTGAAGGAGCTGAAAAAATCGAAACAGAAGCCGAGCTTGCAGACGATATTGTGAAGAAAGCAATAATCAGTTTTGAGCCAAAGAATGAAAAACTTGACCTTACCATTGAAAGAGTGATAAGACTTGCCGAAAACAAGGGTGAAGAGCTTACGTGGAGCGATTTTCAGATGTATAACGCCATTGATACAGGCTCGGGGCTTTATATCCTGGTTTATGAAATTGACGAAACCTTTGACCTTATGATCGGCGGCGGTGCTCCAGTTTCTCCGCCAATGTACATTAGACTTGTTACAAAGGCTGACAGAGATAATTATATCGACATAAGAACAGAGGATGTTGAGAAGTTTATTTCCGATGTGTACGAAAGTATAGAGCTGTGCGGATATCCTACAGTCCTCTACTTCAGGACAAAGAATTTTCTTGAACAAGAATATCATCGTGTGTTCGATCCTTATTATGATATAAAGAGTCTTACCATTTCAAATTGGGAACAGAATGGTAACGAAGCTACGTTCCATTACAAAATGACTCATACTTATTACAACAAGGATCCTGATACTGTTGACTACATCAAAAAGGCAAAAGAAGAGAACACGGAGCGTTACGAAAAGCTCTATAACGACTACCTTGCGGAAAAAGAGGCTAACGCAGAATACAAGGTTATTTTGAATGGTGATAACATAGAGCTCTATTCTAATGTGTCTCCCAAGGGCATTGAGTGGCAGCCCGTAAAAATTGATGATTATATTTTAAGTAACAACTGATTTTTAGAAGTAAGGAGGCAAAAATGAAAAGGTTATTTTCTCTTATACTTGCCCTTATTATTGCTTTGTTGGCGTTTGCGTCCTGCGATGAACCTCAATCGGATGACCATAACCACGATGAGATGTATACGATAGAAGTTGCTTTTGAGCAAAAGGTCGAAGATGGAAAACACAACTCAGACGTAAAACTCAGTAAGGTAACATTTAAGGATAACGAAGCTTTGACAGAAGCGGTAAA
>JAFSBM010000107.1 GCA_017437285.1 Ruminococcus sp.
ATGAGTTGGCTTAGAGCAATGGAGTCCAAAAGGTAACCGTAACCTTAATGCGTAAATCAGGCAGGTAGACGAGGAAAGAGTATTGGTTTATACCGTGAAGTCTCATAAGCAGAGAAATCTGTAGTAACAACGAACTATGAGAAGTCAGCAGAAGCCATAGTACCAAAAAAATTTTTTTCGGGAAGGACTGAATAATTCAAAGTGTCAAATTGAAATGTATGTTCCGAATATTCGTCAGTATTTCAGATTACTATTCATTAGTACATATTTAATTTTGAATTGAACCGCCGTATGCCTAACGGCATGTACGGTGGTGTGAGAGGGCGGTTCATTCCGCCCTACTCGATTTTCTGTGAAAATGGTTTTGAATTCTAAACTTAAAATAGCATTGATGTGGAGCAGACGATCGAGCCTGCTCCTAATTATATATAAGGTTTGTTAATTAAAGTATTCTCAAGGGATATCTTTACTATTTGCCAATTCGGAAGCATTACTTGCAACAGTTCATAAAACTGTTTTGAATGATTTGGATGTACAAAATGACAGAACTCGTGGTACAATACGTATTCTATACAATTTTTAGGAGCTTCTATAAGACGTTTATTCAAAGTTATGATACTTTTGTACGGCTGACAACTTCCCCAACGTGAAGCCATATTTCTAATTTTCAGTTCTGGTAAACTAATATTATATGCTCCAAACTTTGAATGAACTTTCTGCATTATTTCACTAAATATAATATCGCTTTGTTCATCAAGCCATTTATTGAGAAGATTCTTTTTACGATTATAGTAGTCTGTCCGCTTAACATGAATATATACATAAACACCATCACAGTTAACATACTCTCTATTATCTTTAACAACATTAATACGCATATTTTTACCAAGAAAAGTAACGTTTTCTCCGCTTACATACTGCAACTCTGTTTTGGGTATATCATTGTTACTGAAATTATCAAGTGCATTACGGATGTAATCAAATTTGCTTAGAACGAAAGCATCTACATCCTCTTCACACACAGATTTCGGAGCTGATACATATACACTTCCGTTATGACGTACCCTGAGATTTATATTCTTAATGTTTTTACGTTCAAAAGTGAATGTTATTTCTCCGCTGTTATTCCTAACTTTTCTTATTTCAGTTGATATTGTTTTCATCAGAACCTCCTGAGAGCAATGGTTTTTACATTATCAATTATCTTGTCCATTGTTTCAAAGCTAAGATTCCAACCATTATTGTCGCTGTAATCATACAGTATATCATCAAGTGCGTGTGAAATCTTTTTATGAATATCAGTGTTTGAAGTCCAGTCAATCTTGCTATATTCCTTGATGATTTCTGTTATTTCAGCAGACAAAGCAGCAACAGCATCTCTGTTATCGGAGAGAGGTATAACTTCATCAAGTATAGCAGAAACCACGCCGTAAAATGCCTGAGCGTGAACATTATCTTTTATTCTGTCAGGATATTTAAGTTCTGTTTTTCCGCTTCTGAATTCTTCCATTATCTTTGTCATTTTTGCAAGATATTCAGCTTCGCTTATAACTTGTTTCTTGTATAATTCAAGTGCTTCTTTGATTTTCTTCGAGAAATTATCATAATAAGCAGGGTTTTCATCGTATTTTTCGGATATGCTTTTAGTCATTCTTGAACGTATAGCATCAGCTTTTGATCTTGCAGTACCAAGTTCATTAAGCTGTTTTTCAAGTCCATCAGAATCAAGTATATCAACAGGAGCCGCTATTATTTTAAGTCCTGTTACAGAAAGATTTTGATCAAGAAGATTCTGCATTATAGGCTCATACTCCTTGTTATCAATAGCATCTGCATATCTAAGTTTAACCGATTTTCTGATTTTTGAGAACATTATAAATTCAGACTTGTATCTGTTAATTTCATCACGAGGAACAGCTTCATATGCCTTTTCAGAATTAACTACAATAGCAAGAGTCTTCCCGAATTTACACAGAAGATTATAAAAATCGTTTCGCAAATCCTCATCAGCTAATATATCTTCGTATTCATTTGTGTCGTTTTTATTCTTTACACCAATAAACAGGTCGCAAAGCTGAGAATAAGCTTCTCTTAGCTCACCGACTACGGTAATTACATCAACAATGGCTCCAGAAAGATCAGCTCCTTCATAGTTTTCAAGCCCTGCACCACTATACATATTCATAGCAGTATCAAGCTTCTGAATGAGTCCACGATAATCTACAATCAGTCCGAAATCCTTACCTTCATATAGTCTGTTTGTACGTGCGATAGCTTGTAACAATCCATGTTCTTTCAGTTCCTTGTCGATGTAAAGAACCTGACACACAGGTGCATCAAAGCCTGTAAGAAGCTTACTGCAAACGATAAGTATATCTATTTCACCGTCACAGAATTTATTCTTTATTGTTTCTTCATAAGTATCAGCATCTCCATATTGCTTCATCATTTTATTCCAGAATGCGACAACCTTATTATCGGTTTCAGATAGTATATCTTCCTCGCCTTCACGCATATCCGGAGATGATATGACAACCGCACAGTTAAGTGAGCCAAGCTGTTCAAATACTTCAAGATAGCGAACAGCATCACGCTTGAAATTAGTTGCAAGCATTGCTTTCATGCCTGTGTTTTTTATGCTGTCTGTGAAATGTTCTTCAATATCAAGAGCAATTCTGCGGATTCTTGCATCAGTTGAGGTCAATCGTTTAATACTGCTCCACTTTTGCTTCAGATCTTCACGTTCACGCTCGTTCAATCGGCGGGTTGTTTTCTCAAACCAAAGATCAATATTTTCTTCATCGACCTTCTGATCTACAAATCTGCCCTCATAAATAAGCGGTACTATCGCTTTATCGTCAACAGCATCTTTTATGGTGTATTTGTGGATGTAATCTCCTCCGCCAAATCGTCCTACTGTGGACTTTTCCTTTTTCATAAGCGGAGTACCTGTAAATCCGATATAACAGCCACATGGAAAAACAGTTCTCATTTTTGCTGCAAGAGAGCCATAATTACTGCGGTGACTTTCATCTACAAGAACAAATATATTCCTGTCATTGATTTTGATTTTCTGATTTTCAGCAGTATTGAACTTGTTTATAATAGTTGTGACAACGTCAGCTTTACCGCTTTGGATAAGCTCCACAAGATGTTTTCCGCTTGTAGCTTTGGCAGGTGACAAACGTGTATGTGCGAATGTCTTTGCAATCTGATTATCAAGGTCTTTTCTGTCTGTAACAATAATAACCTTTGGATGATGTTTTGTCAATTCCATAAGGATATATTTTGCCAGCATTACCATTGTCAAGGACTTTCCGCTGCCTTGAGTATGCCATATAACACCGCTCTGACGATTGCCGTTTTCATCATCTGTATTAACTGTTTTTATAATATTTCGGATTGCAAAAAACTGCTGATGACGGCAGATTTTCTTAATATTCGCATCAAAAACAATAAAATACTTTGTAAGCTCCATTAATCGCTGCGGAGTAAGCAAGGATACAATATCCCTGTCCTGCTGAGTTATGCTTCTGTCTGTGATGTGCTGTGCAAGCAGTCCGTCACACCATTCTGTATCTTCTTCACGCCATACGTTCCAGAACTTTTTAGCTGTTCCTGCTGTTGCATATTTAACGGAGTTCTTATTGGTTGCAGCAACTATCTGAGCGAACTTGAAAAGCTGTGGAGTATATTCCTGTTTCTGATTGCGTATAGTCTGCTCAACAGCCTGCTCCACGGAAATTGTAGGAGCCTTGCACTCTATCACAGCAAATGGAATACCGTTGACAAAAAGAACAATATCGGGGCGAGTATCATGCTGACGGTCTGCGCTATGTACTGTAAATTCCTCCGTAACATGAAAGACGTTATTTGTGATGTCATTCCAGTCGATGTACTTCATATTGAAGTTTATCATTCTGCCGTCGGGGAGCGTTTCGGGATAGCTTCTGCCGAGCATAATATCATTATAGATTTTTTCACTTGACACAACAAGATTATCCGCAAGAGGTTCATCAATATCATCAATTGCTCTTTCAATGTTTTCAGCAGAGAATTTATACTCATTGCCGCCGAAAGAATAGCTGTTAAGGCGGCTGAGCTGACTGCGGAGAACATCTTTCAGAATTACGTTATAAAGCCCGTCACGCTGTGCTTCACATTCTTCGGGGGAGATATATGTGTAGCCGAGTTTACGCAGTAATTCAATTGCGGGGTATTTGCTTATGTTATCTTCAAGGTATGCGTCTTTGTTCATAATTTCACCCTAACCTTTCCTGTTAATAACAACTGCATAAGAGCCTTTTTCTTTTGTTTTTCTTCATCAAGCTTACGCTGATGAAGGGTGATGAGGTGGTCGAGGTTGCGGAAATAGGAGCCGATTTGCTGTTGTTCTCCTTTTTTAGGATAACTTATTTCTGTTTCTCCAAATGTAGTTTTGTTTATTATTGGAACAGCTTGCGTAGCTGCCAATTTCTTTATCTTGTCAGCCTCATTTTCTAACATAGTAAATACAAAATCATCACTCATATCATCATTTGGTATAACAGCATTTATTTGTTGATTAGTAGTTGCCGAATCCTTTATTTGAGCCACTTTGCCAATAGTTGAGCCTATACTAACAAAGAGGGTTGTTCCATCTCTTAACTCCCTGCCAAGAGCAAAACCTTTTTCGGTTAATGTTGTGGTAGTTTTATCTATATATCTGTTCCCCTGAATATCGGCAGGACTAACAAACAATCTATTCCCACCATAGTTTTCTTTATCTTTGGTTGGAGGTGTTGTTCCTGTAACTATATCAGAGATTTCACTTAACTTACGCTGTTCCCAAGGATCAGTAAATCCTTTAAACCTGAGTTCGGGATAATTACAGCCTTTTTTCGGGAACATCTTTTGCAGATATCCTTTTTTCAGCGTTTTAAGCTGATTTATTTTACACTCCTGTAATTCTATAAGCTTGTCCTGCGTGGAGAGTATCTCCGCTATCTTTTGCTGTTCGGGGAGGGGGGGGAAAGGTACATAACAACTATAAAAATCTTCACCCTTTAAATTAAGAAGTCCGTCATCTCTTACACCGTGGTTAATCTTGGCAAAAAGTTGACAATTCAAGAAGCCGCTTACAAATAATTGCTCATAAAAATCGTTAATTCCTTTATTCAAGTGAAAACTTTCAAATACATTAGGAACGGCAGCTTCATCACGGTCTTTAAGCTGATATATGCAGCCTTGCGGATACTTTTTTGAATTGCCCTTGTTATATGAAAATTCGCCTTTACGCAGTACAATATATTTTTCGTATTGCTTTCCTGACAATTCTTTTCCGAATTTATTTGCTTGGTTTACAAATCCAATACCTGCTGAAATACTCAATGTTTCGTATGTTTTATTACCAGCTTTTTCGGTTAGTTCGTCGGAAATATCACTCAATTTGTATCGCTCCCACTCCACAGGCATAATACCGACTTTTGTTTTCTTGTAGCCTTCGGGGATGATGCCGTTGTTTATGCTTTCAATTCTTTTTGCTACGTCTGATTTCATATTCCCTCATTTCTTCTCTTTCAACTTTTTTACTTCCTGTTCACGTTCAATCTGCTTGATACTTTTACCAGGTGTAGGCAAATCTTCGGGCATTGTACCGCCAAGTTCTTCGATTGTCTGACGCACTTTCCTGCCGACTTCATAATGGGTTTTATTAGCCTCTGTCTTGCCTTGTATCTGCTCTCTGCGGAGTTTTTCCTCTGTCTGTGTGGCACGGAATAAATTAGCCGCAAGCTCTGTACTGCCCATATGGTCGAGAATTTTCTGGCTCTTTTTTAACCCCTTGTGTTTATGTATAGCTCGCATATCCATTCCGCCATATAATCCTCTGTATCCGCAATTTTGAAAAATTGCATAGTCCAGAGGTTCGATTACTCCCGCATCATGTGCAGCATCTGCCAATGCAGTGTTATGACGTTTCATTTCATTTCTGATTGCAAGTCGTTTCTGATCTTCGGTTAATTCCTCATAGTTTTCGCTCAACTCTTGCTGACGTGTTTTAACAGCAAAATAAGTCTGTCCAACTGCGATTACTTCTTTACGAGGATCGCCGTTCTGCACAATCAGATAGCAGGCATAACGTGATAACTGAATATCGGATATTTTTCGTTCCGCACCCGAACCGATGTCAACCATTTTGTTGACGTCAACAAAATGGTTTTTTATAAGTATATCGCTGTTTTCACAGGCTGTCTTTGCTTTATCAACTACCTTTAGAAAATTTCTCCAATCACTATATTCAAGTATAGTTTGTAGTTCTCTCGCAAGCCAATATTCCTGACCGTATTCATTAATATGCTTTATATTTTCAAAAGTCTGCTCATTGTATACTGTAATATCTTTCATATCCCCAACTCCTTCAAAAACTCATCCATTTTCGCCTGTACCTCTGCAATTTCCTTTTCAGTTTCGGCAATATCAGCACGAACAGCGTCGATGTCAATTACTTCTTCTTCCTCGAAAGTATCAACATAACGTGGGATATTGAGATTGTAGTCGTTCTCAACGATTTCTTCTTTTTCAGCCTTATAGCAGTATTTATCTACATTTTCACGAGCCTTGTAAGCTTCAACAATTCGAGAAATATCTTCATCACGGAGCAGGTTCTGATTCTTCCCTTTTTCGTAATTGCCGTCACCGCTTGCATCAATAAACAGCACATCTGAATTGTTTCTATTCTTTTTGAAAACAAGCACACAAGCAGGGATTCCCGTGCCATAGAACAGATTTGCAGGCAGACCAATTACAGCATCAAGAAGATTGAATTCGATTATCTGCTTACGGATTTTGCCTTCGCTTGCACCTCTGAAAAGAACGCCATGAGGAAGAACAATTGCCATACGTCCACCGTTTTCATCAAGACAGTGAAGCATGTGCAGAACAAAAGCGTAGTCACCCTTTGAAGCAGGCGGAAC
This sequence comes from Ruminococcus sp., assembly GCA_017437285.1. GTDB lineage: Bacteria > Bacillota > Clostridia > Oscillospirales > Ruminococcaceae > Ruminococcus. The sequence goes on from JAFSBM010000107.1 coordinate 6,954, forward strand.
TCCCCATGCAAAGCGATTGAACGGATCGAGAGAAGCTGACATTTTTTCTTTCTTCTTATTTTCATCAGTAAGAGCAGATAAGAAACCGCTATCCCATTTATCGAGAGAGAAAGGCGGATTTGCCACGATGCACTGGAATTTCATAAGCTTGTCATCTTTGATATTCTGCGGATTTGCAAGAGTGTCACCTTGCCATATAACAGCATCATCGACACCATGCAGGAACATATTCATTTTGCAAAGAGCCCATGTCTGATTGTTGACTTCCTGACCATAAACTGCAACCTTGTGTGACGGGATTTTATTATACGCTTTAAGCAACAAGCCGCCGCTTCCGCAAGTCGGGTCGTATATACGCTCATTTTCCTTAGGCGAAACCAGTTCTGCAACGAGTTGGGATACCTGACTTGGCGTGAAGAATTCTCCGCCTTTCTTGCCTGCATCCGAAGCGAAGTTAGCAATCATGTATTCGTAAGCATCGCCGATAATATCCGCACTGTCAAGCTGAGTCGGGCGAAGATCAAGCCCGTGAAAATCTTCAAGCAAATTGCGGAGTATAGCATTTTTGTCCTTAGTTTCACCAAAGTCAACCGTGGAGTTAAAGTCTATCGCACGGAAAACGTTGCGGAGCTTTTCGCTGTTGTTATTTTCAATTTCAGCAAGTGCAACATTGATTTTCTGCCCGATTTCGTTATTTGTACGATTGTCGTACAGATAATCAAAAGTTGATGTTTCAGTAAGAGTAAAGCGCTCATTACGCATAGCACGTTCCACACGTCTTTCGTCACCGTTATATTCATCAATATACTTTGCTTTTGTTTCGCTGTAAACGTCATTCAGATACTTTACAAAGAGCATTGCAAGAATATAATCTTTATAACGGGAGCTGTCTATCTTATTTCTGAAACTGTCACAAGCGTTCCAGAGTACTTTTTCAATATCATTTTTTGTAGTCATAATTATTTACCTCACATTCTGTTAAGTTTGTTAAACCAGTCATCAAATTTTACACGGTTATGTTCATAAAATTGACTTGTTATATAGTATAATTTACCGTTGAATCTAAAAGGTTCTTTCCAGTATCGTCCACGTCCGTTTTTGTCATACACCATATTTTGACTTTCTACAAAAAATGGATAAGTTATTCCAAATATTTCTTTAGATTTCTGAGCGTTGAGTAAAGCCAATAATTCATTGTGTGAAAATGTGTATTTCTGAGCTTCAAGTTCTCTCATACGCTTTTTGACGTGTTTGCCAATTTTTTCTTCATTGTTTTGCTGTACCTTTGTAGTTGTTTGATCTGGTTTAGAATTACTATTATGCAATGCTGTGTAGTCTGCTTTTAGGTAAACATAAAAGTCACCTGGATTATCATTAAAAGCTATGAGTATCTTTTGAATAAGATCAACAATTGCATTAGCGCTTAAATTAACCCAAACGTATATATTTGTTCCATCTATTTTCACATTTTTATCTTTAATATATTTTAATCCAAAGTATGATATTTTACGACCTTTAAAATTCGGAGAGTCTACTAGCTTTTCAAAAGTGTTTTTTGATTTCTTTGCTAAAATATTACAAATAGTGACTAATGTATCTGTCCAATCATTAACTGTATATTTTATGCCATTATACATAAAGCAACATATTTTTTTGTAAGTATAATTTTCGTTCAATGTATGTGGTTTGCTGCTGTCAACTGCATATTTTGAATAATCCACTTTTGATTGATATATTTCATCTTGCGTTAAATTTGAGTCAGACTTAAACCCTGGAAGAAACAGAGAAGTATTATTATCATTTTCATCAATAGAATTGTTTCTTGTGTAGTTTAAATATTTATTGATATCTTTTTTGTATTCTTTTAATCTATCTCTGTAGTTTGTTAGTTGTTCGTATTCTTCGTCATTGTCATTTGATGCTGCAACTATTCTACGTTCTTTTAATGCTTCTATTGCGTCATCGATTTTAGATAACAACCATTCTGATGCATAACAAATAGAATTTGCTATATCAGGTTCATGTTCGCTTAAATATGCGTATACATCATCAATATTAATCATAAACATATCTCTTTCTACTTTATTTTATTGACTTTATTTATCAGCGATTTGTAATACGTTTTTTTCTGCTCAAGTAATTTTTCAAGCAGTTTTATTTCCGACTGGGAAATATCATACAAGTCAACAACCTGTTTTTGCCGTTCAAGTGTCGGCAATTTGATTTCCGTTTCAGCAATTGTACTTGGTTTGATTTGTTTTAATGTTCCTGTACAACTCATGCGGAAATCCTTTTTTATTCGTTCTTTATTTAAATACCAGGCGATGTATTTTGGTAACACTACGCTTTCATCCACACGAATTATTACAAAATGAGATGGTATAACAAGCCCTGCATATTCCTCTTTAATGTATACAGCTGTATATGGATCTGATGTCTTAACAATCACATCTCCTGATTGAGTGAGATAGTTTTCTGAGAGTTTCTCTGTGGCATAAAACTTTATAGTATGTTCTAAATCTATAGCATTATCAGAAACAGCCTTTAGATTTAATTGCCTGTATTCGTAACCATCATCACTATTTTTTGATTCTTTACGAGATAATACAAGACCGGTTCTAACAGAAGCGATTTTATTTAACTTCATAATTCCTCCAGCTTATTTTTGTTTTGGGTGAAATGTAACTTTGTGATTATAGTATATCATGGAATAACAGAAATGTCAATATGTTTTTGAAAAAAATTGTTATGGCAGGAATGTAACTGAAATTATTTTTCTTTAAGAATTATCAAGAATATAATGAAATCATTTTTTTATGATTGGTTAAAAATTAATCATTTTAATGCAGTAAATAAAATCCCACCATATAGCATAAAAGGTGCTATGCAGTGGGATTTCTTTATATATTCATTTTTAGCATAGGTTTGTGGAGCAGGTTTTCTGCTTATCAGAAGTATCTATTTGAATCTACTTCATTTTAGATTTTACATAATCAAGAACTTCATCAGTTATAAAATAATTTTCGTGATTGATATTTTTGAAAATTCTGATTTCAGAATTATTAAAGCAACCAGCTACTTTTTCTTGTAGTGAAGCGTCTAAGGTTTTATCAGCATCTGAGCCTATAACATATACAGGGCAAGAAACATTTTGTGCATATTTCGATGCTTGAATGTTATTTGAAATGAAAACTTTCAGTGGTCCGTGGAAAGTAGGTATAATTTTGTTGTATAAATCAGAGAGATCACGATAACCAGCCGCTATAATCAGGCTATGAGTTTCCCTTACGCTTGAAAGATATGCGGCTATTCCTGCTCCATAGCTATGTCCCATAATTACAATTTTAGCTTTTGGATATTCTTTTTTTGCCCAGTCGTACATATCAGTAGCAGTTTGATGCATAGATTTCAGATTCATTTTGCCGTTACTGTCCTGCGTTCCATAGTAGTCAGCTGAAATAAAAGGACAATTGAATTTGCCGGAATATGAAGCAACAGAATTGTATGCAATATAGTTTGAACCACCAAAGAATAAAATAACGCTGTCAGATGGAATGTCAAGATTGTAACCATAGCCTGTCAGTTTATCGCTGAATTGAATAAATTGCGGTTTGTATGATATATCAGCAATTTTTTTGGCATTTTTATAAAATGAATAGCTGATCGTCTGCATAATAAAGTTACATGAAAATCCTATTATTAAAAACCACATCAGGATTTTTAAGATTAATCTGAATGTTTCCATTGTTTTTTCCCTTTTTATCATTTTATGTTTCCTTTAAGGAGATTTTTTCATTACATATTCACGTTTAAAAGAATTGCAATATCTCAATAATATACTTAATTCTTCACGGATTAGTAATTAATGTGAATTCAGTATAACGCATTTTTATTTGTTTGTCAAGGAATTTTAGAGAACTAATTGAAAAAAGTCAGAGAAATTCATTCTACAGTTGACATTTAGAAATTTATTCTGTATAATAGAGATAAATAGAAATTTATTTAATTATCAGAGGTGATGAAAATGACGTTAATAAACAGTGGTCGTATAAATTTTTATTATAGCGGAGATGTAACGCTGTATATTTTGAAAGGTAAAGAATCTGACCTTCTGATTGATACAGGATTCATTGGCACATGGAAGAAAATGCAGAATTGGATTAATCAGTATAATGTAAAGCACGTATTATTGACGCACGCTCATGTTGACCACGATTTTAATGCTGCAAGATTACAGGAAAGGGGAGCGAAAATATTATTAAGCGCTGCTGATAAGAACTTACGCCGAAATTTTCTTTCTCAGCCTGTTAAGCCGACAGCACCGAAATATCGTTTGCGTAATATAACACAGCTTGTAGGCGGTGCGTTGCTTAAAAGTAAGTCATATACACCTGACATTTATCTGAAAGACAGCGACAGAGATTTGCTGAAATCACTTGGCTATGATGCAGAAATAATCCCATTACCAGGGCATACGTATGGTTCAATAGGTGTTTTCAGTAACGGTGTTTTGTATTGCGGTGATGCCTTTACAATGCTTTGGAAAAAGCCTGATGTAACACCTCATGCTGTAAGTATTCAGGATATGGAGAAATCCTTGAAAACAATACTTGAATTAAATCCCAAATGGCTTGCATGTGGTCATGGTGTGCCTGTAAAAATGAGCAAGGCTCGCCCTGTAATTGAGGAATACCTAAATATCTTATGATTAAAAGTGGAGTTTGGTTTAAAATCCGTAAATGTTCTGATTAAAATGATTATAAAAATACCGTCGTACAGGTAACTCAAAATCTATACGACGGTATTTCTTTACCTCCACGGACGCTTACCATTTGTCCAGCCTTTAGCTTTCCAGTATTCAACATCTGCAGGATTGAATCCTTTTTTCTGCATAACAGACATTATGCTAAAGAATGTTTTTGTTTTTAAGTCAGGCTTAATTGTATCAACTTTTTTGGAAATAGTTTTTGCAATAGATGTAGTCTTTTTATCAATTTTTGATTTTATGGAGGGCTTTACCATTTCCCAACGTGTTTCCATAACTGCAAATCCCAGCTTGTATGTCTTTGCAATACCCCAGAAAAAAGTGCTGTCCGCCATATCCTTTATGGTACTTTTCATACCTGCTCCGGCAGCTGTTGAAATACACACAGCTTGTTTTTTGAACATTTTTTCTTCTGGGCGATGAACTAAAAATCTATAACCATAGTGGTCAAGAAAAGCTTTCATAGAGCCTGTTGCATGCATAACATAAACGGGACTTGTGAGAATAATTACATCAGCTTCGTCCATAGCCTTTGTTATTGGAAGAAGCTTTTCATAGTGAGGACATTTTGTTTCATCTGTAAAACAAACCGCACAGCCTTTGCAGAAACAATCGAAATCTGTAGGCAGAAAGAATTCAGTAACCTCTCCGCCAAGCTTATCACAAAGCTGCTTTGCAATATTGTATGTAGAGCTTTTGTGGCTTTGTCCATGAATAACTGTAATTTTCATTATTTTTCCTCTTTTCTGTAAAGCCTTGTGAACTGTAGTATGTGTTGTTCAAGCAGAGTTGTAAATTCTGCTTCACGGCTTGGTTCTCTGTCACATAAGGTAAGCAGCATAAATATTGGTGCATAAAACTGCAAAGCCATTACATTAGGATTTTCTTCTTTCAGCACTCCTTTTAAGCATAGCATTGAGAATAATGCTGATTGATATGAAAGAGGGTCATCAGCATATTGCTTTGTAAAAAGCTGTGCAAGTTCAGAGTTGATAAATTGCTCAATGGTCAGCATTTTACGGAATTTCTGTGCATATTCGTCATGAAGAAAATATGAAAATAATCCTAAACCCTTTTTCACAATTTCATTTTCAGAAACAGAAGCATATATTTCAGCGTCAGAAGAAGCGTTGTTTCCATTCAGATTAAGCATTGAAGCCTGTCTATCGTAGCTGCTTTTCATTTCATCAAGAATAGCATTAAAAATATCTTGTTTGCTTTTATAATGTTTGTATAGCGACGGTGCTTTGATTCCGACAACTTCTGCAATTTCTGCAACAAATACGTTAGCATAGCCTTTTTCTGAAAATAAGGTCAATGCCGCATCAAGTATTTTTTTCTTTGTACTCATAAATATCCTCCTTTAGCTAATTCTGATTAGCCACATTTATATTATAAGCTAATTTCGATTAGCTGTCAAGTGTTATTGAAAAGTTTATAAAAAGCTATATATGATTTTATAGCCATATCATACAACAATTTTCAAAAAATAATCCTGCCTCAGCCAAGAGCCGAGACAGGATTTTTTGAATTTGAGTCTAAATATTAACCATAACAACAAACTCCCCGTTGTTAAGAACAAGTTCGTTAACAGGAGTAGGGGAGGGTGGATAAGAGCGAGCAGTCCTTTGGATAATAGCTGATTGGATGCAGTCAATGCCGTATTGGATGTTATCAGCCTCAACAGATAACTCCTCAAAGTCAATAGTAGTGAGAACAAATCCGTTGACTGAGGGGGAAACAATCACAGGATACGAAAGATGTATCGGAGTAGTAGGAGCAGCAAACAGTTCTTCCAAAAGACTCATTTCCTCGTGCTTCTGACTATCGAGAACATGAGTGTAAGTATCAAGGGTAAATGCTACCGAATAATGACCAAGCAGCGTTGAAAGAGTTTTGGCATCCATACCTTGCTCCAATGCTCTTGTAGCGAATGTATGCCGAAGTGCATGGAATGTATAATGTCCTAATCCTGATGCCTGAAGAATCTGGTCATAGAAGTCCTTGAAGTTACGGGGTTCAATATATCCTCCCAGCTGATGAGTTACAATGAATCCTGAATCGTTGTAAGCTTCACCGGCTGTTCTTGCATCACTTAGCTGAACATTTTTCCATTGAAGAAGCTCATTAAGAATAACAGGCATAAGAGGGATTGAACGTACAGAGTTTTTGGTTTTAGGCTCCTGAATAACAATTTCTGTGGAATTGCCAATGCCGTTATAGTTAACTTTAGGAAGCCTGTTGAGAGTTCTGCGGATATTCATCATATTCTTCTTAGCGTCTATATCCTCCCAGCGTAATCCAAGAAGTTCGCCTAAACGAATACCCGTAGCAAGAGTAAGTCTGATGAAAACACCGTATCTGAATTTGTAGCTTGTATACATAAGCTGCTGCTGTTCTTCACGGGTAAGAATTTCAATCTGAGGCTTTTCATTTCTCGGAAGATTTACCGCATCACAGGGATTGAAATCAATATGATGTTCAAGTACAGCCTGTTTAAGAGCCTTGTGCAGACAACGATGAATATTTGCGATAGTTTTCGGCGAAAGCCCTTCATTGTTAAGCTTGTAGTTGTAAAAGTCTTGAAGCAGCATAGGAGTAAGGTCTTTCAGCTTTAAAGTCGGAAAAGCAGCGGAAAGATGCTTCTCAACATATCCCTTGTAGCTTGTATAGGTTGACTGCTTTAAACTGTTTCGCATATACTTATCAAGCCATACCCTGAGCCAGTCAATAAGCTTCGTAGAAGTAGGGTCAATCTGATGATTGAAATGAATGTCATATTCCTTTTCGTGTAATTTCTTTACGGCTTCCTGCTTAGTATGCGTATAATAGGAAATACGCTTAGCTTTACCTGTTTCAAAGTCAATACCGGCAGTAACACGAACTTCGAATCTGCCGTCTTTGCGTTCTCTGATACTGCCTTCATTTTTACCACGTCTCATAAATTAAACCTCCCTGGTATTTTTTTCAAGCCATTGAATAAAACGGTCACGAGAAACAAGAACACGTTTACCGATTTTAATGGTTGGGAAATCATCCCTCTTAAACATAGAATAACAGCTGCCTTTAGAAATACCCAGAAATTTGCTGAGGTCATCAGCAGTTAGAGTGAGCGGAAGCTCATCATAGTTTTTGTAGTTGTTCATAAAGAATCCTCCTTGAATATATTTTATTTAATAGTTGTAATAAATTTAATAAATAAAATGAGAGTATTGCAGCTGAAAAAAATAACCGCCCTTTTTGTTCAGGGCGGTGTGTACATCAGACCTCGCAAAGACCGTAGTTTCTGACGCAATCAACAGTCTCACGGAGCAGAGCCGTATCGACAAGCATATCTTCTACCTCATCGGGAGTATAGCCGTAGTCGAGGAGAAGTTCCACATCAGACGAATCTACCCCATAGCAACCGCAGTAAGCAAGGAGTAATTCCTCATGTATGGGGTAATAGTCAGAGGAATTATACCAACCGAAATGGCTCGAAGCTGTGATATATTCAAACTCTGTTCTTGACACAGTTCCCGTTTCGTCGATTTTGAGGATATCCCCCTCAACGACTTCAACCTTTTCAGCATCGAACTTATGGAATCCGACTTTCTTCAAAGCATTCTTCATAATGGATTCTGTCGAGGCATAAACATACAGACCAAGAGCCTCGAAATGGAGCAGGCACATAGGATTGCTACCCTTGATGATATATAGGGAGTTGTGCTGATCAAGAGCCGTGAAAGTGAAGTTTCCCTCAACAGTTTCAGCCATATATTTCAGTGAATCAAAGTCGAGTTTTCTCTGTTGTTCAATCAGCTGACAGGCAACATAACTATCAGTTTCAATGTGACTTTCAGGGATTAAACCTTTCTTGCGTAAATCTTTATCGTTCCAGAGTACTCCATTGTGGGCAAAAGCAAATGCCGTATCTCCTGCAACGCAGGAGAACGGATGATTGTTATAATTGTGCTTTTTATCGCCCTGTGTCGCCATTCGAGTGTGCCCCATAATTGCCTTTGTATCATCGGGAGCATTGAATCTTATAAGATGCGCTGCTCTCGGACGTTTGAATACGGTTACTTTGTCGTCCTTGATGTAGGATATACCGGCAGCATCGGTTCCACGTTCTTCTGCGGCATTTGCCAAAGCCTGCGTAAGCTTTTTCAGAAGTTTTTTCGGGATAATTCCCTTGTAATCAAGCCAGCCAAATAATGCACACATATTACTTTCCCTCCTCGTATCTTATTTCGCCTGTTATGTCAGGTGGATTATCTTTTGATAATTCGTGAATGATGCTCTCAATTTTTGCCGCAAGACAAGTAGCCGCTATAATAGCGGCAAGCTTGATAAGATCCTGCGTTAATGTGTTGGCAGGCATCTTTTCAGCCATTGCCATGAGATTAAATTTGTTCATCAAAATTCCTCCGTTTCTTCAACACTTTCGTTGATGTAAAGATTTCTTTCTTTAAGATACTGGATAAGTTCAGTATCTGTAATGTTTGACACAAATTCCGACCAAGACAGTTTCTGCAATCCTTCATCAGACATGGAAACAGCCACATTGCAAATCTCATTGACGAGTTGTAATGTGGCTATGAATGTATTAAGTTTAAGCGTTCCTCTGAAAAGTCTGAATTCTATTGTGCTGTAATTGCAGAGATTGACAGCGGCATATCTGCCGAAGTTACCTTTCTTCGCCTTGTCCATTATTGCTTTAGGTGAGTTCTCATATCCATATCTCGCAGCCCAACGATTGATTGTATACTCTGAACGGCGACTGAATTTGAGTAACTCATTCCAATGATGCTCAACAAAGTAGAGAACACGGGAGATAACCTCATCCTGCTCCTCTCTTGATTCACCGAAACATATTCTGTTTACATGGATATGAAGTCCGCAAGTTGAGGTCTGATGTGAGCGATAACCCAGAGCTACAGCCTTTTTCATAATCTCCGCCCAGCAATAATTCTTGTGATAATCCAGCGTCATAGGATGACTTACAATCTCCATTCCGTCATCAAGTGAACCGTCTGATTTTATGTAGATATGATCTCCGTCCTTGTTGCCAATATCAAGGATTTCTCGTGCGTTATCGCTATCCTTGCCAGCTCCGTCAATTTCAAGTTCAACACCGAAATATCTTGAATTATCGCCATAAAACACAGGCTCTGGTTTGTAACCATATTCCTTGATTGCACTATTCTCATTGGCTATGTCATGGAAACATTCAGAGCAGTAGTCAGAATTGTTGTAGTGGTACGCATCATCAACGTGAACGAGTGCATCACAATTTTCGCAGCGTGTGTAATAATTATCGTAGCAGTAACGGCAAAGATTCGTATATTCGTCACCGTAAGCGTCAGAGTCAAAGATAGTTGCTCCGCATCTGTCACAAGTGCAACAGTAGCGTTCTACACAGTCAGAACAGACGATTTGTCCATTTACCATGCTATAGTTATCATCTGTTATTTCTGCTCCACAATGAGAGCAAATTAATTTTTCTTCCATTTTGATTTCCTCCAAAATAACGTAAAATAGCCACTCCCGAAGGAGCGGCTAAAGTTTTAATATTCGTTTGCTAAAAGCATTGTTGAGTGGTCGCCGTCGTCGATTATGTAAATCTTCTCGGAAATCGACTTTTCTGACGGAATCAGATATTCCATTTTGTGCTCGGGATTTTCTGATGTGTGAGTGATTCTCTACATTTCTCCAAACGGTTCAAGCTTGAATACCTGCAAGTAATCTCGTTCCTCAGGCAGTTCATCAACACAGTTCCACAAGAATAACTGCAATTCAAGTGGTATTGTTGAATCTACACCACAAGTCAGATAGCGGTTGTTGTTGAACATTTTTGTTCGCTCCTTTCTCAGTTTGTTATGTTCCTATGTTCCTATCGTTGCACACGATAGTGCATACCATAGCACTATAATTATATATAACTGAAATAGAGTCGTTTTACAAAAAAATTTGCTTTATTCCAATTAATAATATTGACATGTGATGAAATTTATTGTATAATATTAATAACTTAATTGATATTGAGAACAACATTTTTAGGAGGATTTATAATGATTCAAGATATTATTTCTAAAAGACTTTATCAAATTGATAATTATGCGAGGGATGCAAGTGGTAATATTAACGAAAATGATAAGCTCAATCAGTTTATTGATAATTTAATATACGATGCTTCTCTTGATCCTTCATGCGCTGAGGATTATATTGACTATAGCGTACATAGCTTTAATAATCATAATATAAAAAAGATTGAGATCCCCGAAGAATATAAATGTGAAGGCGATTATGTCAGCAGCATAATTACTGATGAGATGATTCAAATGTGGAAACCGGGAGGTAATGTTTTTATTTCCGCAGGAACAGGCAAGGGTAAGAATACGTTTATAAAAAATCACCTTCTGAAATATTCAAATTGTAATTTCGGTAATATTGTCATATTTGAAAATCGTGAATCTTTATTATCTCAACAAAAAATTGATTTGATTAATTCTATAGATTCGCAAGCGGCAATATATAAGGATCTTAAAGGCACTTATAAATCAGAGAATATGGTTGTGTTTGGAAAGCATAGGAATATCATGCTGATATCATATCAAAAGGCTGCTCTTAAGCTTTTGTGTTGTGATAACTATTTTATGGATTTTTTGTATCATTCCAGATATGTTGTCTTTGATGAGACACACTATCTTATTGATGATTCAGATTTTAATAAAGGTGTAAATATAATAGCAGATTATTTAATTATGCCGAATATGCCGAATAATCAGGTAATGCCTTATCAATTTATGCCAAAAGCAACGAGAATTTTTATGTCGGGCTCAATGGAGGAATTGTTCGTTATTTTCCAAATGTGGCAATATAATTTTAATGATTTGAGGGTGTTTGTGAATCTTTCTGATTGTTCAAGCACAAACGATGTGAGTAAGTATGTATATAAAAATAATTATGATCAAATATTTAACCACGTTACTAGCTTATCGACCGATTATTCATACATATCTCCATATATGTATAAGGAATATAATGATATTGTTCCACTTATAAAAGACGGTAATGATAAATGGCTTATCTTTATAAACTCCAAAAAGCAAGGCAATGAGCTTTGTAACAAGATCAATAGTATATATGGAGAAAATACAGCTGTATTTCTTAATGCTGATAATAAACGTAGCAAGGATATGACGGATACGTATCAGAAGCTGCTTAATGATGAGTGCTTTGAGAATAGGGTTCTTATTTCTACCAACGTCATTTATAACGGAGTTAATATAAAGGACAAGGCTTTAAAGAATATCGTTATTCCTATGACAACTGTTCCGATTATGAAGCAGCAAATAGGTAGAAAAAGACTATCAGCTGGAGATAATAGCTTAAATGTATATTTCCCTAAAGCATCATATGATGATATAAGAAAACGTTTTAAGAATAATATCAATGACTATTTTGAAATAATGAATGCTGAACGTTCTATTGCTGCAGGAAACGTTTCGGCTATTAATGGATTGTATGGTGAGATTTCTAAATATATATATGCCAAAACAGTACCTCAATATCCGCAACCACATATCATTTTAAATGTGAGTATGCTTGCTAATATGAAGCTGCATTTTGAGACTATGTTTAATCTATTTCTGCTCCATAGATTAAAGGATGATGAAGAAGCTTATATAAAGGTGTTACTTGAGCATCTTGGAATTGGACATAAGTTTGAAGAGGTGGTTAATGTAATACCGCTTAGTGAAGAAGAGAAAAAATATAATGCAAAAGAAGAAATGATAAAACTTTTAGATGAATATTGTGATAACAGTATTGTTGATATTTGCCTTGACGGTGAGTATACAGAAATTCCAAAGTTCACTGAGAGAGTAAATAATATATATAAAAGTGTATATGATAAGGCTATTAATAGTCAGTGGTCTAACCGCAAGAGAACAGTAGCTGAAAATATTTTTAACGACTTCATAAAGGAACTTGGCTTACCTTATAATGTAGAAATTAGTGCAAAGGACAAAACTACCGGAGCAAAAACTCTTACAGTTACAAAGATATAAGATTGAGGCGTAGTTATCGACGAACTCAAAAGCGACTTGCAAGTTTCACGTCGTGAGGTGTGGGAGAGAAAAAGCAATAGCGAAATCGTAGCCTGACGAACAGAACCTCGATACTAAGACGTATTAAGCAGATAAGTAGACACGGTTCAAAATCAAGCATGTAAAAGATATTTTGTCCGGAACCGATATGCAAAGCAGTCGAAACGTACATGATGCAAAATGCAGGAAGTCATAGATTAGAGAGTTGGGAGCAGAGGTGTTGAAGTAATATGAGATTGGGACCGAACCGCCCTGCTCGAGTGTAGTTATGAAAAATCGCCACCCTATAAAACAAAGATATTATAATATCAAATGAAATTGGATTTCATTTGAAATCATAATATATATACCGCCCATGTGAAATAGCTTATTTACAACTTGAAAATGGCTATATACCGTTGTTTTGCTGAATAGGTGTAAAACGTGAAATCTTGCTTGAAAATACTGTTTTATAAATAATTTCATAGAAAAAAGAGTAAATCCATGATTCTAAGTACAATTCTTAACTCTATTTCATTCGCTGCGATTCCGCTTTAGGCTTTCGCTGCACTCATTATGTTTTGTTAAATTGTAATCGTCATAATGTTTATCAAATGCTCTAAGGAAAGACGTGTGCCATGTGTCAGGAGTTTAAAAAACTTTTTAAACATTAAAAATATTTCCTAAATACTTTTATTATTTACCTGACACATGGCACATTGAAAAATAGCACTTTACCAACATAGATGTAAATCCTGTAAATAATGGATTTAATAAAATCAATGGAGGTAATAAAAATGATGATTAAAAACGAAAACAATTTTGATTCCAACGGGGTTGTAAGAATGCCGTTGTTTGAAAGGGTAGAACCGTCCCATGAAAGTATGGGGAGTTTAACGAATGTAAATCCTGCACCACAGGTATATGCTGTGTCACCTATGCAGGTATGTAATACAATGATGTATCAGCCGACACAAAACCGGGCATGCTATCAGACGAATAATTCCGCACCGCAGGAAGTTGTTTCCATGTTCTGCAATGGAATTTGTCATTGCGTAAAAGAATTGAAGGAAATTGTTTCTTCAAATGATGAGAGTGCACTTGTAAGGATAATTACGCTGCTTATAACTCAGGATCTCAAATTGATTGTCAGACATCAGAGATGGTTTTATGCCTATAACGGAAAAATATATCTGATGTATAGTTCCATGAAAAATCTGGCTCCTTTTCTGAGAGAGCTTTGCGAGAATATCAGTCGTTATGTGACGAATTTCGTTTGTGATGCGGGCTTTATTGAATCCCTTATAAAGGAAATAAACCAGATTGCTCCCTACGTAGAAGTGCCTTATGATATCGGAAGATATATCGTATTCAATAATTGCATATTAGATACTGCAACAATGCAGTCTATGCCATTCACTTCGGGACTGTTTGCGACATCAATGGTAAATGTGAATTGGAATCCCTATGCATATGATTCACCTGTATTTGACAGCATAATTGCGATGTATACGCAGGGCGATGAAGTTCTGGCTGCACGTCTGAGAGAAGCGCTTGGTGTATGTCTTACCAATGATACAGTGAAATCCATTTTCTGCTTTGAGGGAATAACCAATTCGGGAAAATCCTTTATTGTCAATTATATAACAAGCTTGCTTAATCAGGAAGCTGTGGTAAGTATGGCACCC
>JAFSBM010000011.1 GCA_017437285.1 Ruminococcus sp.
GATTAAAGAAAAAACAGATAGGTATGACAGCTGCAAGGAAACCTTCCGAAGGCGTGCTGTCGCACTCCAAGGGAGGTTGACGAAGCAGATGACGTGCATAGCTGTTTTTTCTCAAAAGGGGTTTTTAGAGATGCCCTTATGTATATATTCAGCGGCGGCTTTTACGCTTGAAAATTCTTTGTATTTAGGGTATCCCTCAGAATTGTTTGCAGAATATGTAAGGTGATAAATTCGCAACATATCGTCATTCAATACATATAAAACATCATCATTGGATTCGCATTTTGCTATAGCACGGATAGAATTCTGAAACAGCGGATTGTCAGCTCCAAGCTCTTTTTTTAATTCTGTTATATAATAATTATTTGTTTCGGGAATTAAATACCAGTTGAAATCCTCGCCGTATTCCTCGGCTAAAGCGTTAATTATTTTTTCCATAGTCATATCATTACTAATTTTCATTTTTTCTGTTAATCCTCGCAATCTCTCTGCATTATCAATGCATTTAATTCCTCTGTACTGCAATCAGGCTTGACTTTCTTCTGAAACAGGAATCTCCACCATAAGTCACCTATAAAGATTTTTTTATAGTTTTCAAGCATTTTCACTTTCCCGTTGTATAAATCCCACTGGAAATCCAGCCATGCAGGGTTACTGCCGCTAATATGCGGAACATCGGGATTTATAGACAATTCGCTTACTTTACGACCTGTGAAATTTTCAACCGCTTTTATTAATTCTTCAAAAGAATCGTACACAAAAGTTGCTCTGAAATCTCCCTCAGAATCCGAATTTATATTGTCAGTAAAATCAAGAAAAATTTTGTTATTTTTTGTTAATTGCAGCATACACCATATTCCGTTATATTTTTCCTCGCAATATATAAGAACAGGTAATTTGCCGATTTCAAGATTTTTGTGTAACTCTTGTATTTCCAATTTGTTCACCCTCTTAAAACATAAGGCGAACCGAAGTCCGCCCTATAGATTATATTTTACTGAAAATTCTTGGAAAATTCGTCGTGAAGCTTCTTTTCAAGCACCTCAGCCTCAGCCTTTGTAGGCTGTTTAGCTGTGAGGTATGTCTTGATTTTAGGCTCTGTACCTGAGGGACGAACAATTACCTTTGAACCGCCCTCAAGGAAGAATGCAAGTACATTTGACTTTGGCAGAGTAAGCTCAGTTACCTCGCCGCTTGCAATATCCTTTGATGTGCTTGCCTTGTAGTCGTCAAACTTGACAACAGGAACACCTGCAATAGCTGTAGGAGGATTATTTCTGAGAGTTGTCATAATTTCGTCCATTTTATTCATACCGCTTTCGCCCTCAAAAGTGAAGCTGTAAAGTGTCTGGTAGAACATACCGTACTTCTTATACATATTTTCTCTTGCTTCGAGGAGGGAAATTCCCTGTGTGCGGTAGTATGCAGCCATTTCGCAGATAAGCATTGAAGCATTTACAGCGTCCTTGTCACGTACATATGCACCTGAAAGGTAGCCGTAGCTCTCCTCAAATCCGAAGATATAGCGGTTTTCCTCGCCCTTTTCTTCAAGGAATCCAATCTGCTCACCGATGAACTTAAAGCCTGTGAGAACGTCAATAATCTCAACGCCGTATTCCTTACCGATAGAATTAACGATATCAGTTGTAACAATTGTCTTTACAGCAATTGGATTTTCTGGCATAATTCCCTTTTTGATGCTCTGGTCAGCGATGTATTCAAGAAGCATTGCACCAACTTCATTACCGCTGAAAAGTGCATAGCCGTCGCCGTCGGGAACAGCAATACCAACTCTGTCGCAGTCGGGGTCAGTTGCAAGAAGGAGGTCAGGCTTAACTTCATTGCAGTAACGCAGACCAACTTCAAGAGCCTCACGGATTTCGGGGTTTGGATAAGGACAAGTTGTGAAGTTTCCGTCAGGATTTTCCTGCTCCTTAACAATAGTAACATCTGTGATGCCGATACGCTTTAAAATCTCACGAACAGGCTTGTTACCCGTACCATTGAGGGGAGTGTATACAACTTTAAGACCGCTGGAAGCACAGAGGTCAGGATTTATAGATTCAGCAAGAACCTTTTCATAGTAAGCCTCAATTACATCATTGCCGATATACTGAATATTTCCCTTAGCAACTTCCTCGTCAAAGTTTGCGGATTTAACATCATTGAAAATGTCAAGGGAATTGATTTTATCAAGGATAATTTCAGCACCACGGAGAGTAATCTGACAACCGTCATCGCCGTAAACCTTGTAACCGTTGTACTTAGCAGGGTTATGGCTTGCAGTTACCATAATACCGCCCTGACATTTAAGCTGACGTACAGCAAAAGAAAGGCAGGGAGTAGGCATAAGCTCTGTGTAGATATGTACCTTGATGCCGTTAGCAGCAAGAACCTCAGCAGCAGCCTTTGAGAAAACATCGCTCTTAATACGGCTGTCATAGGATACAGCAACAGCAGGGTTGTCGTATTCCTGATTGAGATAATCAGCAAAGCCCTGTGTAGCACGTCTTACTGTGTAGATGTTCATACGGTTTGTACCTGCACCGATAACGCCACGAAGACCGCCTGTACCGAATTCAAGGTCACGATAAAATCTGTCGTTGATACCCTCGCTGTCATTTTTTATACTTTCAAGCTCTGCTACAAGGTCAGGGTCAGCCTTAGCATTTTCGCACCAGAGTGAATAGAGTTCCATTTCGTTCATAATAATACCTCCAAAAAGATACATTGCATTTGATTACTGCATACTAAAGATTAACTATCCCATAAAAAACAGTATAACCACAAATACTCATATTATTATACCATATTTTTTCAGATTTGAAAATAGTTTCCTTATATAAATTGCATATGCAGCCATATGAAAAGGCGATACTTAAAGTATCGCCATAATTTTGTATGACGGGCATATCAAAGCTCTGTGGTGAAAGTCCACCGAGGCGTAGTTACCGACGAACTTTAGAGCGACTTGCAAGTTTCACATCGTGAGGTGTGGGAGAGAAGAAGCAATAGCGAAATCGTAGCCTGACGA
>JAFSBM010000108.1 GCA_017437285.1 Ruminococcus sp.
CCTTATTCAGTTTTTAAGAGTCGGTGTTTATGGCACAGAGGTCACACCCGTTCCCTTTCCGAACACGGAAGTTAAGCTCTGTTGCGAAGACGATACTTGGCTGGCGACGGCCCGGGAAACTATTTCAATGCCGGCACTAAATGAAGCACTCCTTGAAAAAGGGGTGCTTTTTTGCATATAACGATAAAATTATATTAAAAAAATAAGTAAAAGATGTCCGAAATGAAATAATTTAAACGAGTGTAGTATATGAACATGTTCAAAGGGGTGAAAGGCTTGACTGACAGCGATTTAAAGGCTCTTATGCTGAGGTCTGTTGAAAACGCTCACCGTTGCTTATTTGACGAATATTCGGGTTATGTCTATACAATTTGTGCCAATAAGCTGAAAAGCTGTGGTACAAGGGAGGACGTTGAGGAGTGTTTCAGCGACTCATTTGCCGATATTTTCAGGTATTTTGACAACGAGAGCAACAGAAACGGCGATTTAAAGGGCATAATCGGAACTATTGCAAAGAGGAATGCAATTGATTATTTCCGCAGATTATCGGGAAAAAGCGACAGACTTGTATCAATTGACGATGAAGATTTCCCGAAAATTTCATCTGACATTCGAGTTGATGACGAAACGGAAAAGGCTGCAATACGTGAAATAATTATGGATTGCATTGACAGGCTGGGCGAGCCTGATTCGTCAATCATAGCCTTTTACTACTTTTATGGCAGGACATCAAGGGAAATTGCCAAAGCTTTACATATGGGTGACTGGGCAATTCAGAAACGAATCAGCAGAGCAAAAAAGAAACTGAAAAAGCTTTTGTGCGATGCAGGAATAACAGGGGAGGATTTGTGATGAATATACGACATTTTTTCGATAATATTGATGAAAAAACAATTGACAGAATTACAGAAAAATATCCTCCTTTGAGTTCCGATGACAAGGAGAGGTTATATGCGATGAGCAAAAATAAATACAATTCAGAAAAGAAAGAAAATAAAAATGATTACTCAGAGGTTATGGGGGTTGAACGCTACCGCAAGCCTGTTTGGCAAAAGGTGATTAGTGCTGTTGCCGCCGCAGTTGTTGTTCTTGGCGGAATTGGCGGAGGTGCGGCTCTTATTCGACGCAATAATGACGCAGATATTCTGAAAAATGAATCAAGCCAATTGGCTGAAATCGAAGATATTGCACAGCAGCTTACTGATGAATTTTTTGATTTAAAGAATATTATTTCATCAAGGGGTGCGGCTTATGATGAAAATGATATACTGACATACAAAATCGGAATTTTCGATGAAACGGTGGAAAATCCCGATATTCATGACCGTACTTTTTTCAGGGTAACAGATGAAAGATTTAAATGTTCGCAGGATATATATGATGCATTGAAAAATATTACTTCTTCCAAATATTTTCCTGAGGAAAGATACGAGAATGCAATAATTACATGGGAAATTATATATGATTATGTAAACGATGAGACGGTATATCCAAAGTTGTTTTATAATCTTGGTACTGATGTAAGTATGTTTGAAAACGGTTCTGAGGTTGGCAGAGAATATTTTTTTGATGCCGAAGGCAATTGTTTAGAGCAATTTTCAATTGATTTTGAAGATGATATTAATTGGGAAGTTCCGCACAGTATTTGGTTTGCTGATTATGTAGAATATAACGGTTCACTTTATGTTCTTACTCCTGATTATTTTCTTAACCCTGTGGGAGTTGTTTACGATTACAACGAAAAGATTGAAATTACCGATGTTACCAATGATAGTTTTACTGTTATAAGATATGCGGATATATCTCATAATGAAAATATCATTAAAAGGGCTGAATTTAAATTTATTCTTGAAAATGACCAATGGTGCATTGATGATTTCTCTGAGTGTGTTCTTGATACTGAGGGAATAGGCATTGAAGAAACTGATTATACTGCAATAGCGACAGAATTAACAGACAAACTGCTTGAATTTGAGAAGATAGTGAAAGATGCAGATGTTGAATACGATGAAAATGACAGTATTTCATTTTACCGTGATAGTTCTGTAAATCCTGAGTTGGAAGATGAAAAAGTAAGCTATTGCAGAGTGACTGATGAGCGTTTCAACAGCTGTCAGGATATATATAATTATATACGTTCTTTTACATCTTTTGGACTTGAACCGAAGGACGATTATATAGATGCTGGCTGGCTTGATGAGTGCAGTATTTTTAGCTGGCTTAGTAATGATTTCAGCGAATTTGAAATTGGTGATAGAATTGATAGCAAATATTATCGTTTAGGTCATTATATCAGCTACAGGGGGCAGCTTTATGTTGTTCCGATAGAAGATAATGATTATGTTTTTCGTGAATATACCTCTGATGTTACTATAAAGAAAACAGGTGAAAATAGTTTTACAGCAACAAGAAGCTATACAAAACATTATGTAGATGAAGATATAACAAGCGAAAAATGTTTTGATTTTGTCCTTGAAGCAGGAAAGTGGAAGATTGACAAAGTATATCTTGCAGGTGATGAATCAGAGGACGGATACGACTATACAGCAATTGCAACAGAATTAACAGATAAACTGCTTGAACTGGAGAATACAATTTGTTACGGCGACATTTCATATGATGAAAATGAACGAAAAGCATTTACTATGTATACTTCTGATAATTCGGTATATTTTGATCAACTGGAAACCATATTCTATAAAGTTACAGACCCTCGTTTTTCTTGTAGACGTGATTTGTATGATGAATTAAGAAGTATTTTTACAAAACAGCGATATGATGAAAATGACTTTTCAACAGCAACTATTTTCGGCTTCGATTTGAATTTTTATCTTGGCAGTGAACTTAGCGACTACATAGTAGACGGGAAAATAGACATTGCAGAGAATTTTGATAATGATGATGAGTCTATCTGTTATGCTGTTTATTGCGATATCAATGGTGAATTATATGTTCGTCAATGTGATTTTGAGTTATCTGAATACACTTCCGATGTTATCATAAAAGAAACAGGTGAAAATAGTTTTACAGCAACAAGAAGCTATAGAGGAGATTTTGGTATTGGCGATGGAACAAGCAATAGATGTTTTGACTTTGTTCTTGAAAATGGCGAATGGAAAATTGACAAAGTTTATTTTTCTGATGAAGAATCAGAAGATGTAACTGAATCAGATGACGAATATGAATACCTTGATATTGCAGGAGATTTAACAGATAAATTTTTCTACATGATAGATGTACTTGGAGCATATAATGTAAGTTATGATGAAAATGATTTTATAACATATAACTGTTATTCAGTTTCAAATCCTGCAACTTTATCAGAGAAATATGGTGTAGATTTGTCAGGTGCGGAGGAAAAAACAGATTTCTTATACACAAGAAAGCTTTATAAAGTAACTGATGACCGTTTTAAAAGCTGTCAGGATATTTATAACGCATTAAGAGAGCTTACTTCATCTTCACTTTTACCCGAAGAAAATTATGAAAATGCTGATTTGCCAATATATGGCAATGAGTGGGTAACAACACCTATAGCTATTCTTGGAACTGATGTAAGTATGTACGAAAGTGGAAGCAACATTTACGATAGCTATTTTTCTGATTTTGAAAACAGGAAATTTGATATGCAGGACAGCGACAACTGGGAAGCTGCATTAAGTGCTTTCGGTTCCCATTATGTTGAGTATAATGGTAATCTTTATATAATCGGTGATATGGGTTACAGTGATATGCCGGATGTTCATGTCAATTTACAAAATGTTGAAGAGAACAGATTTTCAGTAACAAGAAAACATATTATTTCTTATGAAGATGAAACAAAAAAAATTGAAAGTTATAATTTTGATTTTGTTTTTGAAAATGGCGAATGGAAGATTGACAATGTAGAGAGAGTTGTAAGCGATGAAGAAGCTATAGGAATTGCGATTGCATCTTATGTAGGCACATTAATACGCAGTGATACAGATAAATATGGAAACATTTATGAAAATCCTGAAGTATTTGATTTCGGCTTTGAAATAGTAAGCTACAATGGTGAAAATAATTGTACTGCAAGGGTAATACTTACTGATTATGACTATGTAGATATAATTGAACTCACAGCTGAAATAGACATAAAGGAACAGAAAGTAATAAATGCAGAAATCATAGAATTACAATAATATCATCCTCCTTATGATAAAACCCCCGATTTCTTATGAAGTCGGGGGCTGTTTTAGTTCTGCCGTCTGACAATGCCGTATTCATCATCAAGTCGGAAATAGGGACAGGCGTAATTAGTTCCCGATAGAAATCTGCACATCTCGTCCTCGTCAAGGTTTATCATACACACATAGCAGTCGTAATCCTCGTCATAGACGTAATTTGTACACATTTCGCAGTTTGTAGCTTTATTCATATTACTCATTCCTTATGTAGCTTTTTAATGTATCTTCGCTGAGGTCGTATATTACTTTAGCCATTATTAACTCCAAAAATTATTGATTTTATCTGTTCATCAGACAAGCCGTAAGCTTTCATTTTTGAAATGATGTTCGCTTCTCCCTCGGCTCTACCCTCGGCTCTGCCCTCATTCTTTGCGTTAGCAAGTGCAGAGGCTTCATCATGGAGAGCCTTTTCTCTTATATGTGCAGCCTCTCTGATTCTCGTATCTTCACTGAGGTCGTAAATTACTTTAGCCATTATTAACTCCAAAAATTATTGATTTTATCTGTTCGTCAGACAAGCCGTAAGCTTTCATTTTTGAAATGATGTTCGCTTCTCCCTCTGCTCTGCCCTCAGCTCTACCCTCGGCTCTACCCTCAGCTCTGCCCTCGGCTCTGCCCTCAGCTCTGCCCTCAGCTCTACCCTCGGCTCTGCCCTCATTCTTTGCGTTAGCAAGTGCAGAGGCTTCATCGTGGAGAGCCTTTTCTCTTATACGTGCAGCCTCTCTGATTCTCGTATCTTCGCTGAGGTCGTAGATAACATTTACAGCCTTATTGATAATAGGCACATTTGTCTGCTTTAACATCTCAAAATCCTCCTCGCTGTCCGCATTCAGAAACTGCATCCACAATTCCCTGCGGTTATTTGGATTAACTTTCTGATTGACCTTTTTCAACTCAAAAAAGTGCATATTGAATTTGTCAGAATAAATTTTATCCGTTCCCTTGACGGCAGTAACTATTTCTGTGTGATAGTCCTCACCCTCAAACATATTGAAGTTGATGATATTAATAGTTATCGCCTTTTTAAGCTTTCCGTAGGTATCGCCGCTTTTCAGTTCCGATGTATATAGCTTTGCCCAATAGAACAACGCTCTGTCACGGAAATCAGTTTCACCTTTAAGCTGGATTTCCACATTTACAAGAACATTGTCAACTTTAAGATTAAGGTCAAGGCGGCTGAATTTTCCGTCAAAGTTTTCCGGTGAAAGCTCCTGATTTCTGATTGTAATTTCCTGTATGCTTTCGCTGGGTATTTCCAGAATATCTGCAACAAATTCATGAAGCATATCTGCATTTTCGGTAAAAATCTTCTTAAAAATTATATCAAGCTTTGCGGATACTACATTTCTTCCCATAGGTATCACCCCTGTTTTTTTCTAATTTTATTATATCACAAATTTTACAATATGTCGATACCACAGCAGAAATTTCTCCCCATTGCACAAATATGGCTTTTTCTATTGTCTATTTTGCAATTGCCCCTCCTCTGTAAGCAGCGGCAAATCCTCATTTTTTTCATTGAGGATTTGCCCAAGCACCGTGACAATATCGCATTTTTCTGTGGTATTCTTCTCCTCTGCCATTTCCAGAATACCCACAATATCCTCAGCTTTTCGGCTATTCAGAATTTTTCTGCCATTTTCACCTTTGGCAGCTTTACAGGCAGGGGGAACTTTCCATTGACTTAGCAGATAGTCAAGAACTTCTCTTTCATTACATTCACCGAGAATTACAAGTTCCGTATGCCCTGTGAAAATTTTCTTTCCGAGAGATAATTCTGCCGCCGATTTCGCCTTGTCCATACTGTCAGCGGATACGGACAAAATTTGCTCATCAAGATAAAAGGCAAATGTCACATTGACGCTGTCAACTGCCACCGCCCTTACATATGCCATTTCATTTACATCTGTTCCCGTACTGCACCCCGTCAGGAATATGCACATAACCGCAAGAATTATTTTCTTCATAGGCTGATTTTCCTCTTGATAAAATATATTATGGGAACTGTAATTAATCCCCCGAATGAAAGTATTGCCGTAAATACATTACCGTAAATCCATTGCCCCGATACAGCACCTACAACCGCCATAATAACAAGAATTATACTGCATCTGTATCGCCTTATAAAGGGGAAAACCTCGCCAACGAGATATTCCGCCGCCGATGCCTGCACCGATATGGAATAAACTGCAAATACCGTGAAAACGATGAGAAAAAGCGAATCAATACGCTGAACTGAAAAGGGCTGTGTAAGCTGTGCCGCCCATACTATAGGAAAATCCGTTATTTCCATTATGCCGCCGCATACGAGAACTCCCGAAATAAGCACCGCCGCCGTTATAACTGCCTTTCCGATGAAATAGCCTATGGCTGTACGGGGGATATTATCCTTGACAAAGCCGAGCATTACCGTAAAGCCAGCCAATCCGCCGCTTAAAGTAAACCCCTTTGAAAGTTCACGGAAAAAACCTGTTGAATCTGCGGATTCTATATTTCCCATATCGGAATGAATTACTGCCGATACCGTAACTGCACCAAGGCAGACAGCACCGAGAGCAGCTGCAATTACAGCTGAACGTGCCATAGCTTTTATGCCCGATGAGGCGATATAAAGGCAGACAACGGCAATGAGGGCAGTTGTTATAATTCCGCCCCATTTTCCGACTTCTTCAAAGGGAATAAGCACAAGAGTTCCTGCTTTCATCAGCATAGAAAAAAGCATACCGCCCCACAGAATAATTCCTCCAAGAAGAATTATTTCGGCAATTTTTCCGCAATCAGAAAGAGTTCCCCTTTTTTTATACATATAAATGAGGGGAACTGCGGCAATAAGTTGAATAAGGCAGCCTATGCTGAAACCTGCCGCTGTTGCTGCGGAAATTCTTCCGCCAAGGCAGAATATGACGAAAATATCATTTATCAGCATAAGGGAGCATAGCTGAAATGTGGTTATTTTGTTACTCATGGTATTCCTCCACGGTGAAATTTCTGTTCTGCATTTTTCTGAATCCCATGCGGAAAAGCGTATCGCCCATTCCCTTTGAAGAAAATGGTGAAATCGGTGCAGTAAAGGGAAATCCGTAATCTTCCGTTCCGCAGATATTAGTCAGCACGGCACAGGCTAATATGCTTATGCCGAAAAATCCGAGTATTCCGCCAACTGCAAGAAATGCAAATCTCAGCAGGGTAATCTGCGGGTTTAAATCGGGTACAACAAGACCACTCAGCACCGCCAATGCAGTAACAGTCAGCAGGGGAGTGCTTACAAGTCCCGATTTTACTGCCGCATCTCCGATAATCAGACCGCTTATGATACTAACTGCACCGCCTACAGGCTTAGGCAGACGGACTCCTGCCTCACGTATGACTTCATACATAATCAGCACTATGAAAGCCTCTGTCAGCAGGGAGAGGGGAGCATTTTTTTCTTCCTCAGCAAGCAGCATAAGGAGGGTGCTGTTCAGCAGTTCGGGGTGATACATTGCAATTGCCGTATAAACCGCAGGGAGCAGGAATGACAGAATAAATGCACCATAACGAATCCACCGCAGAAAAACGGCATAAAAGGGCTTATGTGCGTAATCGTCAATGGTGTGAAAACTTTCACAGAGCATACGTGGAATAATTATTCCGTATGGCACACCGTCCACAAGAATAACAGCTCTGCCCTCGATTAACTTTGAGCATACCACATCAGGACGCTCTGACAAGCCTGTGCTGTTGAACAGTTCAAAGCTCTTTTTTTCAACAAATGGGCGGATATAGCCTGTTGAAAGTATGGTTTCAAGGCTGATTTCGTCAAGGGATTTCATTATACGTTCAAGAAGCCGTGGGGGTACACGGTCTTTCATATAGCAAAGGCAGATTTCCGTATTTGATTTGCTGCCCTTAGTCATCATCTTTGTCACAAGCTCGGGAGTTTTCAGCCGCCGCCGTATAAGTGATAAATTCGTGCGGATAGTTTCAGAAAATCCCTCGTGACTGCCTAAAATATTCCCCTCTCCCGACGGCTCCTGCACACCTCTTGTGGAAAATCCCTGCACACCGAATGCAAGGGCGGTATTCGCTCCCTCGGCAACAAATACCGCAAATCCCGAATGTATAAGCCGCATTAAATCGCCGTAATTGTCAGGATTACTCCTGTCAGCTGAAAGGAGCATATGTGCCTGTATATAGTCAAAAAGTCCCTGTGCATTGGCTTGCTTTGGCAAATCTGTAATGGGAGCAAGCACCATATCAGCTGCCGCCCGTGAGGACAGCATACCGTCACAGCAGATAAATGCACATTTTATGCCGCCTGTGACAAATTTGTTTACAAGTATATCTGTGGAATTCCCCGTTATTTTTCTGATGTAATTGAGATTTTGCTCTAAATCCGCATATATAGCTGTTTTCTGCCAATTTTTCTCTTTCATTCTCTCACCTCTACCATATTATTTCCCAATTTTTATCTGATATGCAGAGTTGTGATAAGCCGTTAGCTATTAGCAATTAGCAATTAGCCTTTAGCAATTAGCCATTAGCCGTTAGCCTTTTGTTAATGCGTAATTCGTAATTCGTAATGCGTAATTATGTGGACGGCTGATATAA
The DNA here is from genome assembly GCA_017437285.1 of Ruminococcus sp. Taxonomy (GTDB): domain Bacteria; phylum Bacillota; class Clostridia; order Oscillospirales; family Ruminococcaceae; genus Ruminococcus. Next base: position 8,799 of record JAFSBM010000108.1, read on the forward strand.
TTTGTAGGGACACAGCGTGCTGTGTCCGTAATTTACGTAATCATAGTTGCATTTGTGTAGGGGCTGCCTTTGGCAGTCTGTGCCGAGGTGGAGCAATAATATACAGGGCATCTCTAAAAACCCCTTTTGAGAAAAAACAGCTATGCACGACATCTGTTGCGTCAACCTCCCTCGGAGTGCGGTAGCACGCCTTCGGCAGGTTTCCTTGCAGCTACCGCACCTATCTGTTTTTTCTTTAATCAAACGGGTTTTTAGAGATGCCCTACAGCAAAAAGACTGCCAATATGACGGCAGTCTTTTTGGTTGGAGTATATGCTGAAGTCGCATAAGTATGGTTTTATCGTGTTTTTATCAGATAAACGATTGTACCGCTTTCGTCAACAATCAGAATATCGGGATTTTCTTTTGAGGTGTAGAGGGTTGCAGGAATATTGCTGAAAAATGCCCTGTAATTTCCGTCGTAATCGCTGGGAGAACCAAGGCAGATATCGGGGGTATATGTTTCATTACCTGCATCATATTCGACATAACCTACATCATCAATGATTACGTGTTTCATAAAATGACATACATCATTTTCATCAACTTTGCTTGAAGATGATGTAATATCAGTTGAAACAGTATAGTTTTCTGTAGTAGGCTGTATAACTGCATCAGTTTTAACATCAACAGGCTTTTCAATATTTGTATCTGAATTATCTGCTTCAATATTCATCTGGGGCGTTTCGGGAATTACAGCTTCCTCGGGAACTACTTCCTGTGGAGTTTCAACTATATCAGCATCGGATACTACAGAATCCGAGATAAAAACATAGGATTTTTCTGTGGTATCAGATATGGTTTCAGAGGGAACAATATTTGTAATATCCTCATTCTTTTCCTCAATAACAGGTTTTTCAGCCTTTTCTTCAATAACAGGCTGTTCAGCGATATTGTCAATATATACTTCCCTTGTATCTGTTACGGGAACATTTTTCTGAACAGAATTAAAATATCCTGCACCGACAGCGGTCAGGCATACAGCACAGGCTGTGCCGCTGATTGCTGAAATTTTTCTTAATTTTCTGTTTCTGATTGCCTGCTGTTCCATATGTTCATCACGTGCCTGTAATACGGCATTTGCAATTTCTTTAGAGTTTTTCATAAATAAAACCTGTCCTTTCAAGTTCGTTTTTCAAAGCGTTTTTGGCTCGGTATATCAAATCGCCCACCTGACGCTTTGATTTTTTCATTATCTTTGCAATGGAATCCGAATCAAAATCCTCAAAATATTTCAGATATAAAACCTGTGCATATTCGGGATTAAGCTTTTTCATTGCTGTGTGCAGCTGAATTTTTCGTTCTTCAATGAGATATTGCTGTTCAATATCCGTTTCATCAGAAAGCTGAAATGCTTCATCAATGGAATTTTCCGCATAACGAGAACACTCACGGAGATATTTCAAAGCGGTATTTCTTGCTATTGCATAGAGCCATGTCTTAAAACTGCTTTTACCATTGAATTTCGGCTTTTTGACGGCAAGTCTAACAAAAGTATCCTGCATTATTTCTTCCGCTGCACAGATGTTTTTCACAATGCTGTTCAGATAAAGAGATAAGCCCTGATAATAGGTATCAATAATTACAACAAGTTCATTATCATCACCATTCAGGAAACGGCGGTAGCGATCCGCATCGTTGTCCATTTGATTTCCTCCTTTCAGTTTCTGCAAATTTGCTTTCACTTATTAGATACCGCAAGAAGTAATTTTTCGCAGTAAATTTGAAAAAATTTTTGAATGCCCGATTATTATTCTATCACAAAGCCGTTGTAATTGCATCATATTATTATAAAATGCGTACTGCAAAGGCAGTCCCTACAAGTTGGCAATATACCGTAATATTGTGTAGGGGCGGATATTATCCGCCCGTTTTAAATATATCAGAATATCCAAAAGACAACAGAAATAAATACCACCGTTCATAATTCTTAATTCTTAATTCTTAATTCTGAATTATCCCCAAATGTTCTGCATATACATTTACTGTCCGCAGAATAAGGAGAAAAGGGAGTGGTCAGAGTGAAAGAACAACCGACACAAAGGGCGGTTATGCTGGGACAGTACATAATAGAAAATCGTGCAACAGTCAGGTCAGCGGCGAAAAAATTCGGCATATCAAAAAGCACAGTCCACAAGGACGTCAGTGAACGGCTTAAAAAAGAAAATCCCATGTTATACAAAGAAGTGAAGAATATACTTGAAATAAACAAGCAGGAGCGACATATCAGAGGCGGTCTTGCCACAAAGCGGAAATACAGCGAGATAGCCGAAAGAAGAAAAAAACAGGGACAGCAATAACAACTGCTGTCCCGTATCTATATAAAACAGCACTATTTCCGTACAATCGCTCATGGGCGGCACCGGTGCCTCAAAGACATCAGCCAATGTACAGGGATATTGCCGTGTAATATATTCTATGCAGAATTTGCGGAAAACGACAAAGAAAATTTTGCCATTACTGCACAAAGAAAAATAAAAATGTATTGACTTTTTTGATGTGCAAAAGGATTTTGTAATTTTTGTAACCAATTTGTATTTTAGCTGAGATAATGCTGTTATTGCAATATACCGTCAAATGGAGTATAATACAATCATAGGAAAAAGGTTAATTGGAAAAAGAAATAAACAATAGCATAATGCAAATGACCGTCGTGGAAATATCTGCGGCGGTTCTTCTTTTTGTTGAATTTGCCTAATCATTTGCAGAAAGTATATTTTTTTTGAAAATATACTTGAAATATTCTGTGGAAGTTGTTATAATAATTGTATATGATTATGAAAGGAATTCTGATATGGAAAAGTTAATACAGGCTTTTGTGGGAATTCTCCCCAAAAAGCTGCAGGATATTTATTATAAGTACGAGGAAAAATGGATGTATCTGCTGTTCGGCGGACTGACAACCGTTGTTTCTATCGTGACAAAGCTGTTGTTCTTTTGGATAGTTCCCGGTGAGCCTAAGTGGGAAACTACAGCAGGCGTTGTATTTTCATGGATATGTGCCGTGACATTCGCATTTTTCACCAACAAGAAATATGTGTTCAAAAATGAAACCAAGGGCAAAAAGGAATTTTTCAAGGTATTTGTTTCATTCTACGGAGCAAGAATTGCAACCCTTGTTATGGAGTGGCTGATTTTCTTCATTTTCTGCGATTTGCTTCATATCAGCAGAACTATTATAACCTTTGCAAGTCAGGTTATTATCTTCATTGCAAACTATGTTCTCAGCAAACTTTTTGTATTCAAGAAGAAAGACGATGCCAAATCAAATGGATAATATAAAAATCGGAAATGTAACGCTGGAGAAATCGGCAGCTTTAGCACCTATGGCAGGGGTAGCCGACAGGGTATACCGCCTTATGTGCAGGGAGTACGGTGCGGCTTATACCGTAAGCGAAATGGTATCCGCAAAGGGTATCTGCTACAGCGACAAGAAAACTGCGGAGCTTTGTACCATAACCGAGGGCGAGCGTCCTATGGGAATTCAGCTTTTCGGCTATGAGGCGGATTTTATGGCGGAGGCTGTGAAAATCGTTTTAGAGTACAACCCCGATATAATTGATATAAATATGGGCTGTCCCGTGCCTAAAGTTGTAAATACGGGAGCAGGTTCGGCACTGATGAAAAATCCAAAGCTGGCGGCAGAAATCACCGAAGCGGCTGTAAAGGCGGCAGGTGATGTGCCTGTGACGGTTAAAATCAGAAGCGGCTGGTCAGCTGATACTATAAATGCGGTGGAAATGGCTAAGGCTGTGGAATTTGCAGGTGCGGCGGCAGTTGCGGTACACGGCAGAACGAGGGATATGTTCTACAGCGGAACTGCCGATTACAGTGTTATAAAGGCAGTCAAGGACGCTGTGAAAATCCCCGTAATCGGCAACGGCGATATAACCGACGGCGAAAGCTGTCTGCGGATGTATCGTGAAACAGGCTGTGACCTTGTTATGGTTGGCAGAGGAAGTTACGGCAACCCCTTTATTTTTGAGGAAATAAAGGCGGCAATTGAGGGGAAGGATTACACCCGTCCCACAGTTGAGGAGAAAATGCAGGTAATGCTCCGCCATATCAGACTTATGATTGAAAATAGTCAGAAACCCGAAGAATTCGCAATACACGAGGCAAGAAAACACGCTGCGTGGTATATGAACGGCTACTACGGCTCAGCGAAATTCCGTGGCAGATGCTACACTCTTTCTTCATATTCCGAGGCTGAAAACCTTGCAGCGGAGTTTGTACAACTGCAATTAGACAGATTGCATAAAAATTGACAGAAAAATTCGTCAGATGTGACGAAGTGTCTGAAATCACGAAATATTGCGAAATGTTTTGATAAATCAAAAATAAAGCATAAAAAATCAGTAGAAAGTGCAAAATGACAATTGCAAAATAAAAACTAATGTGATATAATAATGGTAGAATGATGAGAAATTATGGATTGTCAGAGGCAAAAGGAGATTTAAATGAACCTCAGAGTTAAATGTGCCGCCATTTGTGCGGTATTTGCAGCCTTTATGGTAAATGGTACAGGCTGTTCTACAAGAACTGTGGGCAATATGAGCAGTGAGGTAGCAGGAAATGCTGCTCCGCCGCAGACAACTGCTGCCACAGAAGAAATCACAACAGAGCCGCCTACAGAACCGCCCGTGGATAAACGTGTTCACGTTATTGCGGCAGGTGATAATCTTATTCATTATTCGGTTTTCAAAAATGCGGAAAAGCTGGCAGGACCGGGGGAGAATTTCGATTTCAAGCCCCTTTATGAGCCTGTGAAGTACCTTATTGAGGGAGCTGATTTGGCTATCCTCAATCAGGAAACAATTATCAGTCAGAGCAACCCCATAAGAGGTGCGGACGGCGGAGCGCTTCTGTTCAATTCGCCTCCCGAAGTTGCGGACGCAGTAATTGACCTCGGCTTTGACGTTTTCACAATGGCAAACAACCACCTCCTTGATTTCGGAGCAGATGCAACTATCGAGTCAATTAATTTCTGGAACGAAAAGGCTGCGGCTCACAATCTGACCGTTCTCGGTGCTTATCTCAACGAGGAGGATTCAAATAATATCCGTGTACGTGAGGTAAACGGCGTGAAAATCGCTTTCCTATCCTATGCGGAACATCTCAACGGCTTTTCAATTCCCTATGATTCGCCCCTCCGTGTGGTTATGAACCACGAAACGGATGTAATTGAGCGACAGATTAAGGAAGCAAATGAAATCGCTGATGCCGTTATCGTAGCGGCACATTGGGGCGTTGAGGATACAACTCTTGTATCCGAGGACAGAATCGCCCTTGCCAATCAAATGGTAAACTGGGGTGCCGATGTAATACTCGGTGCACATACTCATACAGCGGAAACTATGGAATGGATAGAGCGTGAGGACGGTTCAAAGGGATTCGTTTTCTACTCTATGGGAAATTTCATCTGCTGTCAGACTGACAATTTCAATCTTGTGGGTGAAATGCCCGATTTTGATATTGTCGTGGACGGCACAACAGGTGAAGTCCGTCTGGAGGACGTGGGAGTTATTCCAAATATAATTCACTACGAAGTGGGTGATTTTGCTAACCTTGCAGTATACCCCTACAGCAAGTATACTCCTGAAATGGCGGCGGCTCACGGCATTCCTTATGCAATTCCTGCGGGTACGTACAACTACTTTAGCTATGATGTTCTCAACGAGATAATCAACAACGCTATACCTCAGGAGTTCCAAAAGCTTGATAAGTAGCGAATTAATTCACAATTCGTTCACAAATTCAATTTAAAGGGTAAATTACAGCTTAAATGGATTGTGCAAACTGTGCAAAAAGGGTATCCCCTGTTTATTTAAAATACCAAAAACAATATAAACCTATTTACTTTTTCTGAGAGTTGATATATAATAAAATCATGAATAAATATAGAAACTGGGATTAACATCTCATCACGGCAGTGTGATGCGTCTTATGCATAAGCTGCACAATGTGAAGAACTAATGTTTGTTCATGATGCGGCTGGACTGTACAGAGTCCCGTATCCAACGATATCACGGCAGATATCGGTATAAGACATGATATAATAAAAGGGGCAGAATGTTCCTTTGTTATATAACATTAATGAAGAAGGAGGAAAAAAACATGAAGACAAAAAAGATAGTCATCGGAACTATGGCGGCAGCAATGCTTTCACTTTCCGTATGCTCACTTATCCCTGCTGCAGCTGCCGGCGAAACAGTGCAGATTATCGCAGGTAATGCAACAGCTAAGGCTGGTGAGTCATTTGAGGTGGAGGTGACAATTGCAGATATACCTGATACAGGTGTTCGTGGCTGCAGCTTCTCAATTGAGTTCGATAATTCAATTATCACAATTGACGAGATTACAGCAGGAGCACTTACAAACACAGGTGCATCATCAAGTGATCCCTCAGCGTCTATGCTTCCAAATTTCAACAGTATCGAAGAGAATGATGAGGGCTTCGCCAGCGTTATGTGGTCAACAGCAATTGACGACTCAACATACTGGCTCAAAGGCGAGGGCGTTCTTTGTACGATCAAGGGTACGGTTGCTTCTGACGCTAAAGACGGTGCAAAGTCAAGCATTGATATCGTTCCTGTAAGACGTAACGAAAATTCTGAATCAAGCGTCGCAAACGATGTTATTGACTGCGGTTATATGAAGGATGACGTCAGAGTTTCTTACGAAGTTAAGACAACTTCAGGTTCTGTTACTGTAGGAGCCGAAACAGCTACAGCTAAGCTCAAGGGCGACGCTAACTGCGACGGTACTGTTTCAATTGCTGATGCAGCAGCAATTCTTCAGATGCTCGGTAACAATGATAAGTATGCACTTTCCGATGACGGAAAAGCAAACGCTGATGTTGTAGAGCCTGCCGGTATCACAGCCGCAGACGCTATCGAAATCCAGAAACTTGACGCAGGCCTTATCGACAAGCTTTAATTAGCCGTCGGTTGCCAGAGATTATCTGATTTGTCCCCCTTACAAAGGAATACAAACCCAATCTATAAGTTATTAATAGGCTAAATGCCTAAAAGAAAGGAATTATTACAAATGAAGAAATTTATTTCTGCAGCTTCCGCTATGACGATGGTTGCATCATTAGTAGGCTCAGCTATTCCTTTTACAACAGTAGCTGCTGAGGCTTCCAAGGGTCTTGAACTCAGAGCATTCGTTGATAAGGATAACAAGGCTGTAAGCACAACAATTTCCGCAGCTGATATCGCTGCTGGTGACGTTACAATCCCTGTAGGTATCTACCTCTTAGAGAAGGAGAACGATACAAAGTCCGTTCGTGCAAGCTTTGGTATTACTACCAAGGACGGTGACTGCTCAGGCGTTACATTCGGTGGTGCTGACTGCATCCCTTACATTCCTAACGCTGCATACTTCAATGACAAGGTAACTGTTTCTGCTGGTGGTAAGGACTACAGCACAAAGAATCTTCCTTGCTTCTCAGGTAAGATGTCTTCTACAAGAAACGGTGATATCTTCCAGCCTACAGGAACATATACATGTTCACTCGATACTAAGCAGAACTCACAGAATTGGGAGACCGCTTGGGGTTCACTCGTATGGGCTCAGCCTGTACAGGGCGGTTATGAGTGGACAGGTGATACATCTGACGCTTTCCCAGGATTTGTATTTGACTGTACATTCCCCAAGGGCACACCTGCTGGTACATACACAATCGAGTTCGTAAACATGGTTCCCGATGAGAAGTATCCTAAGGTTTGGTCCACAATGCTTGAGAGTGACGAGCCTGGTCTTACATATACTGTAAACAACGGCAACCTCACTTGCAAGAGCCTCACAATCACAATCGAAGGTGATAAGCCTGGTACAACAACAACAACAAAGCCTGCTACTACAACAACAAAGCCTGCTACTACAACAACAGCTCCTGTTGCAACACAGCCAACAACACAGAATGGCAATACACAGGCTGACTTCATCGTTAAGGGCTCTAAGGTAGAGTACAAGGCTGGCGAAGACAACTACATGGACTTCTTCGTAGAGTCTAACGGCCATAAGGGTGCTATGATCGTATTCGAGATGAGCGCACTTCCTGCTGGCGTAACAGCTGAAATTGATCCTATGTGTATGTCATTTGCACACAACCCACAGTGGTCACTCATGAGCAAGACATATAACCTCGATTGTATGGATCCTACAACAAAAGATCCACTTGCATTCGATGATTCACAGTACGTTGTAAGCTTCAAGCTCACAGCTGACGATACTGTTAAGGACGGCGTATACAAGATTGGCTTCGACAGATTCCACGTTGTTGAGCAGCCACACGAGAAGTTCGGACCTATCGTAGAGTTCGACGCTACAGTAGTTCCAGGCGAACTCGTTATCGGCGATCCTACAACACAGCCTATTGGTACAACAACTACAACAAAGCCTTCTGGTGGTACAACAACAACAGCTCCTGTTACAACAACTCCTACAACACCAGGCCAGGCAGACTTTATCGTTAAGGGTTCAGAAGTTAAGTACGATCCTAAGGGTGATAACTACATGGACTTCTTCGTAGAGTCTAACGGCCATAAGGGTGCTATGATCGTATTCGAGATGAGCGCACTTCCTGAGGGTGTAACAGCTGAGATTGATCCTATGTGTATGTCATTTGCACACAACCCACAGTGGTCACTCATGAACAAGACATACAACCTCGACTGTATGGATCCTACAACAAAAGATCCACTCGCATTCGATGATTCACAGTACGTTGTAAGCTTCAAGCTCACAGTTGCTGATTCTGTTAAGGACGGCGAATATGAAATCGGCTTCGACAGATTCCACGTTGTTGAGCAGCCACACGAGAAGTTTGGACCTATCGTAGAGTTCGACGCTACAGTAGTTCCCGGTAAGCTCATCGTTGGCAATCCTACATCTGGTACTACAACAACTACAACAAAGCCTGTTGTTACAACAACAACAACAGCTCCTACAACTCCTGTAACTGCTGTATACGGTGATACAAACTGCGATGGCAAGGTTAACATTGCTGACGTTGTAGTTCTTAACAAGTGGCTCAACGACAACTCTTCTTACAACCTTACAGCACAGGGCAAGATCAATGCAGACTGCTGCGACGCTAAGGCTGGTACACCTGATGAGAACGACTCTAAGGCTATCATCCAGAGCCTCGTAAGCCTCGTAACAATCAAGGACGGTACTTGCAAATCTACAGATCTTAAGTAATTAAGAAACACATTCCTTATTCAACTAAATAGAGCGAAATGCTCGGAAAGGAAATGCACAAATGAAGAAACTGCTTTCAGCAGTAACGTCTGTCTTAATGGCTAGTTCTTTTGTAACAAGTGCATTTGCTTCATCCTTTAATGTTAGTGCTGCCGGCGGAGTTTCCGCTGTGCAGCCTAATGTTAGTATGGAGGATGTTGTAGACGGTGCTGCTAACAAATATGCTGTTCAGAGTGACTTCATCGTAACAGGTACAGAGCTTAAATATGATCCTAACGGTGAAAACTATATGGATTTCTATGTAGAGTCCAATGGTCACAAGGGTGCAATGATCGTATTTGAAATTGGTTCACTTCCCTCTGGTGTAACAGTTGAAGTTGACCCTATGTCAATGTCATTTGCACATAATCCTCAGTGGTCACTTATGAACAAGACATGGAACCTCGACTGTATGGATCCTACAACAAAAGATCCACTTGCATTTGATGATTCCAAGTATCTTGTAAGCTTCAAAATTGATGTAGCTTCAAGCGTTAAAGACGGTACATATGAAATCGGCTTTGACAGATTCCACGTTGTAGAGCAGCCTCACCAGAACTTCGGTCCTATTGTAGAGTTCGACGCTACAGTAGTTCCCGGTAAGCTTATCGTTGGTGAAGGCGGTCCTGTTTCTACACAGCCCACAACTACAAAGCCTGCAGAAACAACAAAGCCTGCGGATACAACACAGCCCTCAGGCGATACACAGGCTGATTTCATCGTAAAGGGTTCTAAGATTACTTACGATCCTAACGGTGATAACTATATGGACTTCTTTGTAGAGTCCAATGGTCATAAGGGTGCAATGATTGTATTCGAGATTGGTTCACTTCCTTCAGGTGTTACTGTAGAAGTAGATCCTATGTCAATGTCATTTGCACATAACCCACAGTGGTCACTTATGAACAAGACATGGAACCTCGACTGTATGGATCCTACATCAAAAGATCCGCTTGCATTTGATGATTCCAAGTACGTTGTAAGCTTCAAGATTAATGCTTCATCCAGCGTTAAGGATGGAACATATAAGATTGGCTTCAGCAGATTCCACGTTGTTGAACAGCCTCACCAGAACTTCGGTCCTATCGTTGAGTTCGACGCAACTATAATTCCAGGCGAACTTACAATCGGCGAGGGCGGCGATGTTGTGGAAGATCCTACAGATGACGAAAAGCCAACTGATGACGGTGAAACTGCATCTGACTTTATCGTTAAGGGTTCAACAGTTAAGTATGATCCTGCAAAGGACAACTACATGGACTTCTTTGTAGAGTCCAACGGCCATAAGGGTGCAATGATCGTATTCGAGATCGGTTCACTTCCTTCAGGTATTACTGTAGAAGTAGATCCTATGTGTATGTCATTTGCACACAACCCACAGTGGTCACTCATGAACAAGACATGGAACCTCGATTGTATGGATCCTACTTCAAAAGATCCACTTGCATTCGACGATTCACAGTACGTTGTAAGCTTCAAGATTACTGCCGCTTCTACTGTAAAGGACGGCACATACGAAATCGACTTCAGCAGATTCCACGTTGTTGAGCAGCCTCACCAGAACTTCGGTCCTATCGTTGAGTTCAACGCTACAACAATCCCCGGTAAGCTTATTATCGGCGAGGGCGGTCCTGTTGTGGAAGATCCTACAGATGGCGGCGAAGATGACGACGTAACAGCTGACGACTTCATCGTAAAGGGTTCAACAGTTTATTATGATCCTTCAAAGGACAACTATATGGACTTCTTCGTAGAGTCCAACGGCCATAAGGGTGCAATGATCGTATTCGAGATCGGTTCACTTCCTGCAGGCGTAACTGTAGAAGTAGATCCTATCTGTATGTCATTTGCTCATAACCCACAGTGGTCACTTATGAGCAAGACATGGAACCTCGATTGTATGGATCCTACATCAAAAGATCCACTTGCATTCGACGATTCACAGTATGTTGTAAGCTTCAAGATTACAGCTGATTCCAGCGTAAAGGCTGGCACATACGAAATCGACTTCAGCAGATTCCACGTTGTTGAGCAGCCTCACCAGAACTTCGGTCCTATCGTTGAGTTCAATGCTACAACAATCCCCGGTAAGCTCATTATCGGCGATCCAGAGGGCGGAGATGATGACGGTCCTACTGACAGCGACAACACAACTCCTGACGATTTTGTTATCAAGGGTGCTACTCTTGAATTAACAAAGGGTTCAGATTATTCTAACGCTTACATCGACTTCACAGTTGAGCCAGGCAACCACAAGGCTGCTACACTTGCTTGTGAAATCGCAACACTTCCTGCCGGTATCAAGGGCAGCGTAACAGAGCCACTTTGCTATGCAATCGATGGTTCACCTGCATGGACAGAGGTAGGTTCTACTTACCAGTGCTACTGTGCAGATCCCGCAACACACGATCCTCAGAGCTTCATTGACGGCGGCGTAGTAATCAGCGTTGCACTTTCAATCCCTGCTGATATTGCTGCAGGCGAGTATGAAATCGACCTGAAGAACTTCCACGTTGTTGAGCAGGGCAGCCAGGCTGGCGGCAAGATCGTTGAGTTCGACTCAAAGGTTGTTCCAGGAAAGCTTATCATCAAGGATAAGGCTGATGATCAGCCAGCAGCTGACGGTACAGCTACATGGGTAATTGACACAGTAACAGGTACTCCCGGTGAGGAAGTAACAGTTCCTGTATACGTTGACGGTGCTTCAACTCTCGCAGTTGCAGGTGCTTCATTCACAATCGCTGCAAGCGGTGCTGACTTTGCAAAGGTTGACGCTAATTCTGCAGCATACGGCAATGCTCCTATCACAAACAATGCTGCTACAAATGAATTTGCATTTGCTCAGGCAGACGGTAAGGGCAGCGCAGCAGCTGATAAGGCTGTAATTATGAACCTCACTTATAAGGTTCCTGCTGACGCTAAGGGAACAATCCCTGTAAAGTGGTCAGAGGTAGTAGTATCCGATACAAACGGCAACCTCATCACAGAAAAGGTTAAGCTCACTGACGGTGCAATCGTTATCAGCGATATTCCTGCTGCTGAGGGCGAAGCTGCATGGGTAATTGATACAGTTAAGGGTACACCCGGTAAGGCTGTAACAGTTCCTGTATATGTTGACGGTGCTTCAACTCTTGAAGTAGCTGGTGCTACATTCACAATTACTGCAAATGGTGCTGACTTTGCAAAGGTTGACGCTAATTCTGCAGCATACGGCAATGCTCCTATCACAAACAATGCTGAAACAAATCAGTTTGCATTTGCTCAGGCAGACGGTAAGGGCAGCGCAGCAGCTGACAAGGCTGTAATTATGAACCTCACTTATAACGTTCCTGCTGACGCTAAGGGTACAATCCCTGTAGAGTGGGCTGACGTTACAGTATCCGATACAAACGGCAACATCATCACATCTAAGGTTAAGGTTACTAACGGTGCTATCGTTATTGACGAGCCTGTAGTTGCTGACGGTGAGGCTGCATGGGTAATTGATACAGTTAAGGGTACACCCGGTAAGACTGTAGAAGTTCCTGTATACGTTGACGGTGCTTCAACTCTCGAAGTAGCTGGTGCTACATTCACAATTACTGCAAATGGTGCAGGCTTCAATAAGGTAAGCGGCAACTCTGCAGCATACGGCAATGCTCCTATCACAAACAACGCTGCTACAAATGAATTTGCATTTGCACAGGCAGACGGTAAGGGCAGCGCAGCAGCTGATAAGGCTGTAATCATGGTACTTACATACGACGTTCCTGCTGACGCTAAGGGTACAATCCCTGTAGAGTGGGCAAACGTAGTAGTATCTGATACAAACGGCAACCTCATCACAGAAAAGGTTAAGGTTACTAACGGTGCTATCGTTATTGACGAACTTGTAGTTGCTGACGGTGAGGCTACATGGGTAATTGATACAGTTGAGGGTGTTCCCGGACAGACTGTAGAAGTTCCCGTATACGTTGACGGTGCTTCAACTCTTGAAGTAGCCGGCGCTACATTTACAATTAATTCAGAGGCTGGATTTAACAAGGTAAGCGGCAATTCTGCTGCATACGGCAATGCTCCTATCACAAACAATGCTGAAACAAGTCAGTTTGCATTTGCTCAGGCAGACGGTAAGGGCAGCGCAGCAGCTGATAAGGCTGTAATCATGGTTATCACATACAACGTTCCTGCTGATGCAACAGAAGATATTCCTGTAACATGGGCAGACGTAACAGTATCTGATACAAACGGCAACATCATCACAGAAAAGGTTAATGTTGTAAACGGTAAGATTGTTATCAAGCCTGTTACAACAACTGCACCTAATACTACAGAGCCAGGCGAAACTACAACAACTGAGCCTGTTTCTTCAACAACAACAACAGAGCCTAAGGTAACATCAACTACAACAACAGAGCCAGTCGGCACATCTACAACAACAGCTCCTAATGCTGACGTTGCTGAGTGGGTAATCTCAACTGTTGTTGGTAAGCCAGGCGAAACAGTTAATCTCAATGTATACGTAAACGGCACAAATACTGTTGCAGTAGCTGGTGCTGAGTATACAATCAACGCTGAGGGTGTTACACTTGAAGGTGCAAGCGCTAACTCCGAGGCATACGGCAATGCTCCAATCACATTAAACAAGGCTACAAGCGAATTTGCTTGGGCACAGGCAGGCGGTAAGGAAAGTGTAGCAGCTGATAAGGCTGTAATCATGGTTATCTCTTACAAGATTCCTGAAAACGCAACAGGTACAATTCCTGTTAAGTGGGCAGATGTACAGGTATCCGATACAAACGGCAACCTTATCACAGATAAGATTAAGCCTATTGACGGTGCTATCATCATTGATAAAGATGTATCAACAGAGCCTACTACAACTACTACAACAGAGCCTGTAACAACAACCACAACAACTACAACAAAGCCAGGCAGCACAACAACTACAACAAAGCCTGTAACAACAACTACAACAAAGCCTGTAACAACAACTACAACAAAGCCAGGCAGCACAACAACTACAACTACAACAAAGCCTGTAACAACAACTACAACAGAGCCAGGTGGTTCAACTGAGCCAGGCAGCACAACAACTACAACTACAACAAAGCCTGTAACAACAACTACAACAAAGCCTGTAACAACAACTACAACAAAGCCTGTAACAACAACTACAACAGAGCCAGGTGGTTCAACTGAGCCAGGCGGCACAACAACTACAACAGAGCCAGGCGGTTCAACAGAGCCAGGCGGCACAACAACTACAACAGAGCCAGGTGGTTCAACAGAGCCAGGCGGCACAACAACTACAACAGAGCCAGGCGGTTCAACAGAGCCAGGCGGCACAACAACAGCTCCTAAGGGTGCTATCGAATGGGTTGGTGAAACAGTTACAGCTGTTCCCGGACAGGAAGTAACACTCAGCTTCGTAGTTAACGATCCTAACGGTGCTAAGCTTGAAGTTGGCGGTGCTCAGTTCACAGTTGATGCTGATGGAAATGTAAAGCTTGTCGGCGGTACAGGTTCTGAGGCATACGGTTCAGAGTTCCAGAAGAATATTGATACACTTGAATTTGCATTTGCAAATGCTAAGGGTTCAGCAACTGTTGCTCCTGACGGTTCTAAGGTAATCACACTTACACTTCAGGTTCCTGAGGATGCTAAGCCAGGTGATGAATTCTCAATTGGTCTTTCTGATCTTAACGTAAGCGATGCTGACGGTAATGATATTACTGATAAGGTAAAGGTTGTTAACGGTAAGATTACAGTTGTTGCTCCTGCTACAACAGAACCAGGCGAAACAACTACAACAACAGAGCCAGGCGGTTCAACAGAGCCAGGCGGCACAACAACTACAACAGAGCCAGGCGGTTCAACAGAGCCAGGCGGCACAACAACTACAACAGAGCCAGGCGGTTCAACAGAGCCAGGCGGCACAACAACAACTACAACAGAGCCAGGCGGTTCAACAGAGCCAGGCGGCACAACAACAACTACAACAGAGCCAGGCGGTTCAACAGAGCCAGGCGGCACAACAACAACTACAACAG
>JAFSBM010000109.1 GCA_017437285.1 Ruminococcus sp.
TATACGCAAGAAGATGTTCATAATTTCACTTGACCCTGCTAAACACCTTGATTATGTTATGTCTCTTTAAATGGTTACAATCCGGTTACAAGACTCGCAACTTGAAAAAGGGGATTTTTTCATGCGTAGGGTCTGGATTTTTATTCTTCCGCTATTGACAATTCTGCGATTTTGTGGTATAATTATAGTGAACGTCAAATATAATTTGTCATTCACTATGATTAATGATTTAAAGTTCCTCGCACATCCGCAAACTAAAGTTTGCTCCGTGCGGATCGGCAAATAGCAAACGCCAAAAGATTTTGTCGTTTGCTATATTAAGTCTTAAATAATGCTTGTGTAGCACAAAGGTAGTGCAGCGGTATCGTAAACCGCAGGTCGTGAGTTGTCGGTAAAGCGACATCACAACGGACACTGCAAGCCTTGCAAAATCAAAACTGAATATCAATGCTTGTGTGGCTCAGTCGGTAGAGCAGTTCATTCGTAATGAACGGGTCGTGAGTTGTCGATAAAGCGACATCACGGCGGACAACGCAAGCCTTGCAAAATCAAAACTGAATATCAATGCTTGTGTGGCTCAGTCGGTAGAGCAGTTCATTCGTAATGAACGGGTCGTGAGTTGTCGGTAAAGAGACATCACAACGGACACGACAAGCCTTGCAAAATTAAAACTGAATATCAAATGCTTGTGTGGCTCAGTCGGTAGAGCAGTTCATTCGTAATGAACGGGTCGTGGGTTGTCGGTAAAGCGACATCACAACGGACAACGCAAGCCTTGCAAAATTAAAACTGAATATCAATGCTTGTGTGGCTCAGTCGGTAGAGCAGTTCATTCGTAATGAACGGGTCGTGAGTTGTCGGTAAAGCGACATCACAAACGGACACCGCAAGCCTTGCAAAATTAAAACTTAATATTAACGCTTGTGTAGCACAGTTGGTAGTGCAGCTCATTCGTAATGAGCAGGTCGCCCGTTCGAGTCGGGTCACAAGCTCCAAAGTAAAATCCTCGGAAATACATTGTTTCCGAGGATTCTTTTTGTGTATAAAACCACGCCCTTCAGTTCATAGATAAAGCGACAGTAAAAATCGGCGTTATAGCGTTATATTCGAAAAGGAAAATATCAATACACTGACTATGACATCGGTATTCATGATTGCCCTGTACGGCTCATTCGCTCAGGCAGAATCGGAATTCATCAACAAAAACGTCTCTCTTGGAGTACAGATGGCAATGAGGGAGGAACAGGTTCGATACAGCTATAAACGCTGGCTCGGTTATTGCAATGGTAAGAATGGAAAATCTATAATCATTCCCGAAGAAGCGAAAATGAGCAGAAAGGTATACGAATTTTTCCTTGATGGTCATTCAATGGCAGCAGTTGCCGTTTTGATGCAGATTTACGATTGTTTTTTTGAATTCTACACCGTATCGTGGACTTTTCTTTCCTGCCATTTTTTCCTCCTGGTCTTTTTATTTTATTATACCTTGTTCTCTTTTTTTCTACGTTTTTAGTATAGCACCACTTTGAGCCTATGTGCTATGCGAAATTTATAATATTTCTTGTTACTATTAGAATGATCAATCTAAATATATATTAACAAAATATAGACCTTAAACAGAGTGGAGAATTTTTAAAAAAGTGACAAATGTCACTAAGAAAATGACAATTGTCAATTGACAAATAAAACCGAATGTAATATAATATAAAATATACAGAAATTGTATAATAACTGACACGATTTGGTTGTAAAATCAAACAAAAGAGGGGAGCTTATGAGTAGATTACGAAGGACAATTGTTGCATTTATGTGTGTTATCAATCTTTGTAGCTGTGGACAAGTGGAAGAACGAGAGTCAAAATTAAATAACTGGCAGATAAATCTGCTTGAGGCTATGGAATTACCGACAGAATATGAACTTCTTACCACGTCGCAACAAAGAACAATCAACCGTGTTTGGGATATGATTTCATATCTGAATACTAAATATGAGGAAGAATTCATTTATGTTGATTACATCCCAAAAGAATTAAACCAAACGGAAACCCTGTATGCTTACCCGAAAAGCACAGGTTCGGGTAATGGTAAATACTACGTAACTGTAAAAGCAAATGGTGAAGGATTTACCGATAACTATTTCGATTTCAGCGTTTCAAGTCTTGCGGAGGAATTGACCAACGAATTTCTGGCTGAGCACTTCGACTCAGACGAGTATAAGTATTTTGCTTTACCACTGGCTTGCAGTGTGGATATGGCAGAAATGGAAAATGGTAAATTTCAATGGAAATATGGTGCAAGCAATCGTATTTTCTTACTGGAAAGCGAGTGCAGCATAGAAAATGTAGAAGAATTTGCCGTTGAGTATGCGAAGTGGCTTTATGAGCATGAACTTTCAGGAACGCACAGAATACAGATTTTAAGTGAATTCCCAGAAGATGAGGAGTTTTGGGCAGATAATGGTGGATATATTTATTCTAACTATGAAAAGTTGTGTACGGGTTTCTACTCGTTTCACGCTAAACCAAGCAAAAGAACTCCTAATAAATATTATACTATTTATGTGAAATACGATCCTGATTCTGATTGGCATCTTGGCGAAATATTTCACATTAGCACAGAATATGCTATAGAAGATTATTTTTCAAAATATTAAATCACTGGAGGTTTTTATGTATTTAACAGATGAAGAATTATGTATGATTGAACAGCTTACATATTTAGATGAAGCAGTTGCTGAAAAAGCAGGTGTTAGTAATGAGTTTGGAAAGATCTGCAGAGACCATATAGGAAAGAGCATAGGCGAAATTCTCGAGTTTTTTGATGATGAAGCATTGCTTCGTCTTGCTGCTCATTCTGAATCAGTTTGTGACGGTGCAATCAGCGGTGTGGAATGGGTGCAGATTATATCTTATCTTAAAAATGAGAATAACCGTATATCGCAATTGAAATTAGTTGATCTTTATACAAGTGATAATTATTATAACGCTGCTGTATGGGACGATGAACAGCAAAAATATATCGGAATTGCAGATAAAGATGTTTATGTATATGAGCTAAATGAATACCTGCCAGCTGCTGAGTATAAAAGAATACATAAAGTAAATAGTATACCATTAGAGAGAATGCTGATTAAAGATCCTAATACAGGTGAATATGTATCATATGAAGAAAATGCTTTAAAATATAACATTCCATTTGTTGATGAAAGTGAATTAATTAAATTTCCTTTGGGACTTTGTTTTGTTGATGAAGAAAATCCGAATTCTGCCATTATTGCATATAAAGGTACAACAGGTCAGGATGAATGGGCTGATAATGCAGAAGCTGCTTCAGAATATGCAACTTCACTCCAGATGAATGCGCTTGAATTTGCAGAAAGAATGGCAGCTGCAGGTTATACCAATTTGACTGTAACAGGACATTCAAAAGGTGCTAACAAAGCAATGTTCACTACAATTATGTGTGATTATGTGAATCGTTGCGTTTGTATGGACGGACAGGGATTTTCTTTTGATTTTATATATTCCTATGGTAAATTAAGAGAAGATGAGGACGGAAATATAGTTGAAAATAGTGATAAAACAGCTGAACGAATTGCAAATCGTTCAAAGTTAATTACCAATTATTCTTTATCAGCCGATTTTGTACACATTCTTCTTCATCAACTTCCTGGTTCAAATCAAGTATATGTTGAGGGGTATGGTGTCAATAAATTGATGGAAAACCATGCGTCGAATAGTGTTTTTGCTCAGACAAGTGGTGAATTATTTGAATTATTAAGCAAAGATACCGAAATGACAAATGCATTATTATCTGATGATATACTGCTGCAAGCTTTAACAGAAAATATATCTGTATCAGGATATGTATATATTGTTCCTGAAAATTTCTGGGAAGTATTGTTAAAAGAAGTGTGGTGGTATGGAACTGACATAAATAAAGTTATTTTAGATAGATTGAATGTAAATAATGGTGAATATCTTGAAAGAATTATATCATGCTGTAGTTCAATTATGTTAACAAGCGAAAATGAAAACGGAATAAACGTTCCGATTATGTATAAAACAAAAGAAAGTCCTCAAGTAGCTGTTCTTCATGATTTGGTTGTTTATTTATTGTCACTTGGTGAAAGTGGTTCTGACCTGTTCGATTATGTAGCTGATATGCTGCCAAGTCTTGTACCTACACAGACTGATGATGGACGATATTATTTTGAAAAAGATGAAATAAAAACTTTAACTAAGGATCCTGACAAGCTTGCAAGATTACTTGGACATGCTTTTTTGTTTATAAAGGAACGAAATTTAAACGCTGAATATGTTATTGATTTGTTATATGATTTTGGCGAATCATTTGGAGATGGATTTTGGGGCTGCGTATTAGGCTGTTTGGTAGAGAATTTGTTACAGGTAATTGTCATGGATAATTTGACCGATATAGATGGCGTTATACATAACTTTACGGATGCGTTAATAATTGACTCGCTTAAAAATTTTGTTTACAAGCATAATGTTACTGCAACCATTGAGCTGATAATTTATGAAATAATTGAAAATAATGAAACGATACAACTATTGGCAGATGTATGTAAGTCAGCAGCTAGAAATTATGTGCTTTATAAAGAATTAGGTTATGACAAGTATGTTGATTTTAGTAAATATCAACCTGTCTTATATGGTGGATTGTCAGTTGAAGAATTTATAAAACGATATCGTGAATTACCTAATTATAACTCAAGTGAGAAAAAAAGGTTAATTAATATGCTGGCAAATACAGCTTCAGCATTTTATATGGATGGTACAAATGTGTTAACTGCTGAAGATAGTGGCTCTCGCATCAATGGCGGAGAGGGTAAAGACGCTGTTTATGGTTCGGATTCGACAGACGGATTATTTGGTGGTGTTGGAAATGATATTATTTTTGGAAAAGGCGGTGATGATTTAATTATCGGTGATAAGGGGTACGAGAATGAAGGCGATAATGATAATTTGTTTGGTGGATCAGGTGACGATCTAATCCTTGGAAATGGTGGAAACGACTTTATAAAAGGCGGTAGCGGTAATGACGTTATTTATGGAGAAAACGATGATGACATTATTGATGGTGAGATAGGTAATGACAGAATTTATGGCGGAAAAGGCGACGATGAAATAAACGGTGGCATTGGATCTGATCGTATATATGGTAATAGCGGTGATGATACAATTAATGGCGGTGCAGGTAACGATATCATTTATAGTGGAACAGGTAAGGATATAATTAACGGCAATGCCGGTACAGATGAACTTAATGGTGGAGCTAATGATGATACTTATATATTTGATAAGGAAATATATGCCAATGCAAGCAATAAAGGTCATGTAGATGATGTTGACGTAGTAATTGATATGTATGGTCGTAACACCATTTTGTTTAAAAATCTTGGATATAAAGAAGATAAAATCAATGAAATATTGAGCTTTGAAAAAAGCAAAAATAATCTTGACTTAATTATTTCTTCCAAGCAGACCAGGGCCTCAATGACTATTAAAAATTACTTTGACCTTCAGAATAATTATCGTTTTAAAGTTGGCGAGTCAAGTATTCTGTATACTTTAAATGACGAATTTGAATTGGTTAAGAGAAAATGGAGTGGTGCTGCGTATGGCAGCTTAATAGAGGGAATTATTGATAATACATCTGGTGAATTATCCGAAGAGTATAAATATGCAAGTACAGTACAACCGCCTAGAGATCCGCTTGTAATAGATTTGAACGGAGATTATGTTCATCCTACAGCTGTCGAAAATGGTGTTCATTTTGATATTGATAATAATGGATTTGCAGAAAAAACTGAATGGATTGATCGAATTGACGGTTTCCTTGTATATGACCGTGACAATGATAGTATGATTACTAACGGAAGCGAATTGTTCAGCGATCAGGTTATATTCCCAGACGGAAGCCAATCAACAGATGGATTTGATGTATTAAAGAGATTTGATACGTTTAATGAAGATGGTTTAAATGTTATAGACAAGAATGATGCTGAATTTGATAATTTGCGTATATGGGTTGATAAAGACCACGATGGAAAGACATATATACCGAAAGATGGCGAACCTGTAGATCATGAAAAACAAGAATTATTTACACTTGAAGAAAAAGGAATAGCATCTATCAGTACTGAAAGTAGAGTTGATCCGAAACACGGAAATGATCTGATTGCAGATGTAACATATGAGGATGGAAGAAAAACAACCATTTCAGAGCATTGGTTTGAGGCAGTTACATCAGATACAATTGAGGTTAATACTGATAGCATTGACGATGACCTTACATCATTTGGTGAGCTTCATAGTATTACCTATGCACTAGAGCATGATACTGATGGTTCTCTTGAAAATCTTATTAACAGTTTCAAAGGATCTAACGATTATGTTGAAAAGCGTATTCTTACTAAGAAGATTCTGTATCATATTTCTGGAGCTGAAAACATTGATTGGAATTCTCGTGGAGATAACATTGACGCACGAGATCTTCACGTAATTGAAACCATAATGGGTGTTGAAAAATTTGTAGGAGCAGGCGGAACATCAAATCCAAATACCAACGCAGCAGAAGCACTTAAAAAGATATATTCTAAATTTGAGGAACTGTATTTTAATATAATTAATAATGAGAGTAATGTTGCAGAAACCCTCGATTTGATATACGAGACTATAGATGATGATGGAAATGTCATACTAAATTTTGATGAATTTAAGGAACCTTTTAATGTTGATAATATTAATAGTTGTGATGATAGTATATGTAGCATTTGCTCATATTTGACTGTTTACGATTATGCCAACAAAACAGAATATCTTAAGCAATTTATTGCGGAACATCCGGAAATATCCGCAATTGCTGAGCGCTACAACAACACAACAATTATTCTCGGTTCTCAGAATAATGACGTTTTTAGTGGTACAACGAAAAATGAACTTTTCTGGACAGATGGCGGAAATGATACTATTTCATCTTCTGCCGGCAATGATATAATTTATAGTGGCGAAGGCAATGATATAATCAACGCAGGAAACGGCAACGACTTCATCTACGGCGGCACAGGCGATGACACAATGAACGGCGGTGAAGGCAACGACAGTTACTATATCGACGCAAACCACGGCAATGATGTAATCAGAGATACAAAGGGCGACAACAAGATATACTTCACAGACGGACTCAGCGTTGAGGATTACGAAGCATCAATTAACGCTAAGCTTGGTTTTGTTCTCACA
>JAFSBM010000110.1 GCA_017437285.1 Ruminococcus sp.
ACAACTACAACTACTACAACTACAACTACAACAACCACCACAACTACTACAACCACAACAACAAAGCCTACAACAACCACAACAAAGCCTACAACAACTACAACTACTACAATCACAACAACAACTACAACATCACCAAAGGGAAGCATTTATATCAACATCGTTGATACAAACGGCACTCAGATAGCTGACGCAGTTCTCGTACTTAGCGGTACAGATACAAATGGTAACCAGATTCAGTTCAACAAGGTTGACGTTACATTCGGTGATAATGTTGAATTTATCGACGATGGTAACCAGCTGAAGATTAACTCAGGTGACGGTCCTACATTTGTTGATAACCTTCCTGACGGTAATTATGTATTCCACCATGTGGAAGTTCCTGAGGGCTACAAGCCTGCAAGCGATATTAACTTCACTATTTCAGGCGGTAAGGTTGTAGGTGATATCGGTGATACAGCTACACTCGTTGTTTCATTACTCGGTGAAGTTGAAATCAGCAAGCAGAACGTATACGGCGAAGAAATCGTTGGTGCAGAACTTACTCTCACAGGTAAGGACGCTGACGGAAATGACATCATTTTCGCTCTTGAAAACGTAGTTGCAGGAAATAATGCACAGCTTATTACATCCGAGGACAGCTCAGAGCTTACTTGGATAAGCGGGTCAACTCCTACATTTGTTAAGAATCTCGAAAACGGTACATACGTACTCCACGAAACAGCAGCTCCAAGCGGCTATGAGGTTACAACTGACATTACATTTACTGTAGAAAATGGTGTAATCAGCGGTGAAGTCGGTGTTGACAGCGATTCTGTTACAATGATGGATGATATGATTAAGACTGATGTAACAATCAGCAAGCAGAATGTTTACAGCCAGGAAATCCCGGGTGCTAAGCTGACACTTACAGGTGTTGACTTCACAGGAAGAAAGGTTGAATTCAACGGTGCAGATGTTACATTCGGTACAGGTGCAGAGCTTGTATCCGACGGCTCAGAGCTTGTATGGATTTCAGGCACATCAGGCACTATGATTAATGATCTTCCTGACGGTACTTATGTACTTCACGAGGACGCTGCTCCAAGCGGCTATCTCACAACAACTGACATCACATTCGTAATTGAAAATGGTGTTGTAAGCGGTGAGGTCGGCGTTCACAGCAACTCTGTAACAATGGTTGACGATATGGTTCTCACAGATGTGGAAATCAGCAAGCAGAATCTCTATGGCAAGGAAATTGCAGGTGCAACTCTTACTCTTACAGGTACAGATTTGGCAGGCAATAAGATTGAATTCTTCGAGGCAGATATGGTTCTCGGAAATGGTGCGAAATTCGTATCTGACGGAGATGCTCTTACATGGGTATCAGGAACAACAGCTTCTGTAGTGAAGTCACTTCCTGACGGTACATACGTACTCCACGAGGTTGCAGCTCCCGACGGTTACGAGGTAGCAACAGACATCACATTCACAATCAAGGACGGCAAGCTCAGCGGCAGCGTTGGCGTTGACAGCGATTCCGTAACAATGATGGATAATATGGCTACAGTTGATGTTTACATCAGCAAGCAGAATGTATTCAGCGAGGAAATCGCAGGTGCAACTCTTACACTTACAGGCGTTGACTTCACAGGTGAAAAGGTACAGTTCACAAAGGATAGCGTAGAATTCGGCAATGGTGCGAAATTCGTATCTGACGGCGAATCTCTCTCATTCGTTTCAGGAACAACATCTACACTTGTAAAGAATCTCCCTGACGGTACATATGTACTCCACGAGGTTGCAGCTCCTAACGGCTATGAAGTAGCAACAGATATCACATTCACAATCGAGAACAGCAAGCTTGTTGGTGACGTTCATGTTACAAGCAACTCTGTTGTTATGATTGATGATATGATTACAACAACTACAACAACAGCTACAATTGACGGTGGTGTTACAACAACTACAACAACTGCTACAGTTGAAGGCGGTACTACAACAACAACTGAAACAAATACAGATACAACAACAACTACAACTACAACTACTACAACTACATCAAAAACAACTACAACAACAAAGAAAGCTACAACTACTAAGAAAACAACAGCCAAGAGTACTGATTCACCTAAGACAGGCGACGTTGGAACAGTAGTTCCCGCAATCGTTCTGGCTATGGCAGCAGCAGGTGCATTCGCTCTCAGAAGAAAGAGAGAGGATGAGGAATAATTCCTGAGTCATCTGACTGAAAAGCAATAAAATTTCCCCCTTCTTCGGAAGGGGGATTTTTTTGTAAATTTTTTATGAACATCTTTACATTTCGGGAAAAATGTTGTATAATATATTTGTTGGGCAGCAGAATAGCTGTCTGATAATATTACATATATAGGGAGAAAAATTATGTACACAATCAAGAATTTCACAGACAATGATGATGTAAATATCATCGCACAGCAAGGACCTTTCACGGTTATCGAGTATAAGCGTGACCTCAGCGTAACACCTGCAACAGCGTCAACAGCTTTTTTCAGTGCGCATATGAACGTGCGTAAGCGTCAGGTAATCTGCGACCTCAAAAAAGCAAATATTACAACACAGGCAGGAGCTATGCAGTGGATGCTTGGCGATGTTAATGCAACTACAGGCGTTAAGGGTGTAGGCGATTTATTCGGCAAGGCTTTGCGTGGCAAGGTTACTGGAGAATCCGCAATCAAGCCTGAATACACAGGAAATGGCGTGCTTGTTTTAGAGCCTACTTATAAATATCCTATTCTTCTCAATACAGCAGATTGGAACGGCTCAGTTGTACTTGATGACGGACTTTTCCTTGCCTGCGATTCTGCATTGAGTCAGAAAGCTGTTATGAGAACAAATCTTTCTTCTGCTGTAGCAGGCGGAGAGGGACTTTTCAACCTCAGCCTTAACGGTTCGGGATTTTTCTGCATTGAGTCGGCTTGTCCAAGAGAGGAACTTATTGAAATCACTCTGGATAATGATGTTCTCAAGGTTGACGGAAATTTTGTTATTGCATGGAGTAATACTCTGAATTTCACCGTTGAGCGTTCAGGAAAGAGCCTTATCGGTTCAGCTGCATCGGGCGAGGGACTTGTAAACGTATATCGTGGCACAGGTAAAGTGCTTATGATGCCTGTAAAGTAAAATCTTGCAATAAATATGAAATCCCCCACAAATCGTGGGGGATAATTTTATGCTGTTAGATTTATCTGCTGTTATTTCGGGGATTGGTATAAAATCCCGAAAAATCGGGCTTAATTTGCGAATGAATATTATCTTTTCTTGTACAGAACAAGTTCAGGATTTTCGCCGTTTTCTTCATAGGTGCATATAAGAATAAAATCCATATTTGCAGCAATTCCAAAGCATCTGTCACCGCCGAATATACATTCAAGCTGATTGCCGAGATATGTAGCGTTGTCGTCCAGATACTTCACCATTTTTCCGTTGGGGAGTCTGTATTCAAGGTTGATATAGCTTCCCACAAGTGCATTAAGCTTTTCAAGTTTGGGCATACCCTCAATGTTCAGAGTGTTGATTTCATCAATAAGAGTTTTCTTGAACTGCTCAAAGGCTTCATTGCCGCCCAGTTCTTTATATCGGCTCCAGTAATCCAGTTTCGGCAAAGTCGCTTTCAGATAGGAACGAACTTCTGATTCGGAGTGTTCCTCGCTGACCATATTTTTCACGCACACATCAATCAAATCGTCCATATTGCTGTACATATATTCGCCGTCAGCATAGCACCATTTGCAGTAATCCTCATTAAAATCGCCGTCTTTTTCCTTACTGATAACAGAATCTTCAAGGGGCATTCCGCAGCATTGGCAGATAAGCTCTCTCGGAGAGCCAAGAAGGGTATTGATTGAAACGTCAAACAGCTTTGAGAGAAGTTTCAGCGTTTCTGTATTGGGAGTAGTTTCGCCGTTTTCCCAGCGTGAAACCGCCTGACGGGTTACATAAATCTTCTCTGCAAGCTCGTCCTGTGACAGTCCCTTTTTTGTGCGAAGTTTTAATAAAATTTTTTTCGTTTCCATTGTTTATCACCTCAATAAGATTATACCACATATCCGAAATACAATCAAGCAACTTGCTGTTGCTGTGTGTTTAAACAACAAGAACCCTCGGTAAATCGAGGGTTCTCGTCATTTATGATAGGGAGTTGGTTATTGTCCGATTGCCTGATTAATAACTTCAACACGCTTTACGAGGAAGTCAAAGATTGAAACCTGGTCGCCGCCGTAGGAGAATAATCCGCCTGCTCCGCCGAAGCCGCCGCCGAAGCCGCCTCCCCAGCCGCCGCCCCACATACCGCCGAAGCCGCCGCCCCACATACCATTATTGCCGCCGTTGTTGGTCTGGAGTCCGTTTGCACTCTTGGCAATATTTGTTTCAAACTGGTCTGCGGTGAAAAATGCTCTTGGGTCAGCTTTTATGTGGTCACGGATAAGTGACGCATATTTGTCAATGCTTGGCTGAGGATTGCTGTACATATTTGTAACTTCTTTCACGTAGCCGATGTATCTGTCGTAATATTCGGGAATCTGCAAAAGATTTTTTATAAGAGGACGCTGATTTGCCTCTGCCTGATAAAGACCTGTCTTAATGTCGGAATTAACAGATGCACCGTAATCCATAAAGTTTCCAAGGGATAAATTGTAATCCCAGCCTACATAGTGCATTTTTCCCTCGTTGTACATAACATAATAGTTGTGAGCCATCATTCCGTTATAGCTGTCGTAGTTGCACATAACAGCATTTACGGCAAATCCCTTTAAAAAGCTGTCAACATCAAGTATATCCTCAATGAATTTATAATCCGAGGCAGTAACTCTGTTTATTGCGTCCACAACCTCTTTGATATGCACTTTTTCCACATCGTCGCCGAATTTCAAATCGAAATTATCAAGTGACATAGTTGTTGTAAATGTGCAGTCGTAGTTATTGCCGTTTTCCGCTGCCTTGTAAAGACAGGCATCATTATTTGTAGCAAGTCGCTCTGCAAGAGTTTTTCCGGGCTGTTCAGCGAGGAAATAGAAACTGTAAAGCTGACCGTTGAGATACATATCTGTATAGCTGCAAATGGGAGCATATCCGTCAATTTCGTGCATTGCGTCATAGCACAGTATATCTCTCATACAAGAGGGGTCGGAATACATATTATTCATACAAAACTCAGTAAGGCCGTTATAATTTTGAGTTTTGTCGTACTCATTCATTTTAATTCTGAAACTGTACTTATCTTTGCCTGCCTGTGTAACGAACATTCGGGAGCTGTTGCCCTTTGTACGAATTCCCACATTTTCGAAAAGTTCACCGTCAATTACTACATCACAGGGATAATAAGCCTCTGTATCGGCATTTTTTATAAGGTCACTCCATTGGCTTTCGTCCATTTGTATATCAATTTTGTGGACATTATTAGTGCTGAATAAGTCAGCGTAGAGAAGTTCTGAACTGTCGCTGTTATTCACTCCAATATAGTGAGCAGGGGTATCAGCCTTGAATAAATCCGAACCTGTATCGCTTAACATTCCAATACCGCCTGTGAAAAGCTTGTAATCGGTATTTGCCGCAATATCAGGGGAAGATACAACCGCATAGCTGAATTTTTTTCGTGTATTTTCTTCAAAAATTGTTTCGCCTGAACTGTCTGTAAGGGTAAGAGCATTATTCTTTTCCCATTCCTTGACGAAATCGAAAAGATATGTACCCTGTGCCGCTGTGAGATTTTCGCATTGATAATCGGTAGCTGTTGCAAGAACTTCACCGCCTGTGATATTCACATCTACGGTTGCTCTAAGACCTCTGTCACCGCATACAGCTAATTTACCGTCGGAGATTGTCAGAGTAGTTTCTGCCTGAATAGCGTCATTTCCTGCCTTTGCAGAAATAACTCCGCCCTCGATTACAACATCGCCCTTTGAGGATTTCAGAGCGTCGCCCTCAGCGTCAACAGTGATATTTCCGCCCTTGATTGTGAGAGATGATTTGCCCTTAACAGCATCAGATTCCAGCTCTGCATTGAGAGTTGAAATGTCAATATTTCCGCCTGTGATTTTCAAATCGTTGTTGCAGAAAATGCCGTCCTGTGTATTGGCTGTAAGTATAAGGCTGCCTGTTCCGAGTTCGCCGCCTTTGATAGTTATATCGTCCTTAGCCTCAATTACAGCGGCTTCAAGCCAATCTCCGCTATATGCCGTGTCACCGTCAGACAGCATATTTTCTGTTCCGTCCACAAGATTTACAGATGTATTTTCAGCATTTGCCACATAAATTGCAGGTGCGGATTTTCCTGTAATTGATGCACCGTTGAGGAAAAGCTTTACAGTTTCCGCATCAGCTGTTTCATCGGGAATATTTACGGCAATCTGACCGTCAGAAAGTGTGCCGTCAATCCAGAATTCGCCTGAATGAGTAATTGTGATAACATTTCCGTTCATCTGAGCATAATCGCCCTCAATTTCAGCTGATGTGCCGTTGAGGTGGATGTATGTCTTTGTTGTCACGGCATCGGGGGGATTTGTTTCTTCTTCCTTTCCGTCTAGCCAGCTTTCAGGCAGTTCCGTAATTACGCCCGAGTCGTATTTCTGAATAGAAATTGCGTCAAGAGCTGTAAGTCCGTCGCCACGGCTGTAAACATCGGAATTCAACATACCCTGTTCCGACAATGAATATTTGTCGGGATTTCCGATAGCCTGCAAAATAGCGGTTGCATCGGCAATTGTGACAACGCCGTCACAGTTTGCATCGCCGTAAACCGCATCGGCAGCCTGCACCGCCGCTGATGACAGCGAAATTGCGACTGTTGTAATAACAGCCGACGAGAGCCCTGATAAAAGTTTTTTCTTGTACATAACTTTCACTCCTTTTTAAAATATAAACAGCAAAACTTGCCCACAATTGCTGTTTTTTAAATACAGCACTCCCTCAAATGCTGTATTATAAACAAAAAAATACTGCAAAATCAATTCACATATAACGAGATGTCCTTATATTGATTATAAATCCTTATTCTTGAAATAAACTTAAAAATCGTATATTTTATACTATATAATCGAAATTTTATTTATAAATTAAAATTTCCTTTAAAATTTTTCTTCTGAATATTGATAGCAATGATAATTCAGGATTTGCAAGAAAAAAGACGATACCCTTTTGCAGAGTATCGTCACAGCGTGTAAAAATATGTAACCTCATGAATTGAGATAGTCGGTAATGCCCTTGAAAATAGTCATAGCCACTTTTTGCTGATATTCCTCGGTGTTGAGCAGGGCGGCTTCATCGGGATTTGAAAGAAATCCACATTCAACCATAACTGTGGGGTTATTGCTGAAATAGCACAGAAACAGCTCCTTGCCGCACAGCTTTATTTCACGCTCATTGTCGGGCTGAATAAGTTCACGGAAACTATCCTGCAAATTCTTGGCAAGTTTTTCGCTTCGGCTGTCTGTGGCGGAATAGAACATCTGGGCGCCGCTGTAAATTGGGTCTGTGAACTGATTCTGATGAATTGAAATGCAAATGGCATTTTTGTTTTTGTTGAAAATTTCAAGGCGATTGTCCATATCGGAGCTTTTCTGATTGGCAATGCCCTCAATTCCCTTATCGTGAATTGATGTGTCGCTGTCACGGGTGACCTCCACCTTGTAGCCGTTCACCTCCAGCAAATCACGGAGGCGGAGGAGGATATTCAGATTTATTCCTTTTTCGGGAATACCTGCCGCTGAAACACATCCGCCGTCTATGCCGCCATGCCCTGCGTCAAGGACAATTACGGGAGTTTCATCGGTAATCCCTAAAGCGGAAACGGGAATGGAATCGGCTTTTTTTGCGATTGCGTTACCTCCTGCAATGGCGATAACTCCGCAGGCGAAAAATACAGCACCTGCAATAATTTTTCTTTTTGGATTTCTCATAGTTATACTCCTTAAAATTATTTTTAATAAAAAATATGCTTGTAATTGTGCGGATATGCGGGGGAGGAGTGTTTTTCTGAATATATATCGGGCATCTCGAAAGGGGTTTTTAGAGATGCCCTAAAGAAAATTTCTCTGTGTCAGAAAAACTTGAAATGCGGTAGCATTCCTGCGTTTTTCTTCCTTGATAAATTTCCTTTCTACTTTCGTCTTTTTGGCAAGGTATAATTGGTGGAGCAATAAAAAAATCTTGCAATTTGAAATGCAATATGGTATAATATTTATAAAGGTCGGACAGAGGAAGCAATTCAGCATGAACTTCTTGAAGCACCAATCAAGGTACGTTGTAAAAATATAAAATAGGAGAGATTATTATGAATTTTTATGATTCGGGAGATATTTTAACAGGCGATATGATTGCAAAATTTGAAAATGATTTAAATTTATCATTACCATCAGACTATAAAAGTTTTATGCTAAAGGTGAATGGTGGAACTCCGGAAGATGATTGGATGTTTAGTTTTGTGGATGTTGCTAATGGTGAATTGAACAATTCTGATTTGCGGGAATTATTTGTGTTTTATAACGAAGTAAATGATAATTATGATGATATTATTCGTATATAAAAGTATGGTTAGTGAAAAGCTTATATCACCTTTGTATTTCCCTATAGGTGATGATTCCGGTGGAAATCCAATTTGTATTAATTTATCGGACGATGAATATGGAGCTGTATTTTATTGTGACCATGAACTTGAGGATGCGGAAACAGGGTTCCTTTTGTCGAGTAAAATAGCAAATAGCTTTGCAGATTTTTTAGAATTATTATGCCCTCTTGAATAGTAGCAGCGATGTTTTTCTTACAAATCGCCGCTGTTCAACCACAACAGAATGGCATTGGAGCGGAGCAACAAATCAAGGTGCTGCTTAATTGAAAGTCGATGATGCCCAAATGCAAATCCATATGAAGCGTTTCAGGCATTGATTGAAGGGGAAAAAATAGATTGGAGTGGTTTTGTGAAAAAAATATATAAGGATATAAAAATATTTATTGATGGAATAGGATTAGTACTTTATTCCGATGAAGCTATGAATTATGTTAAAGAAGGTGAGAATTTCTTTGAAAAAGAATTCTCTACACCTAATAAAGTTGCTGAACATATTCAAAAAGGTGATATTGTTGGATTTTGTACAGGGACAAGTGGGGAGTTCAATGTAAAAGTTAGAGATGGATATCCTAATAATGATATTAATGAAAAATTTCCGATTTCTATTAGACTTGCGTTAGATGTAAAAGGGAATACATTATCTATAATTGATCTCTCATGGCTTATGGAATGGAGTAATGATGTGCCTACGGAACAACAAATAATATTGGAAGAAGGAGTGTATCATCTAACAATATTAACTCGAAAACCGGATAGTGGCATATGGGGCGATAATCAAGATATATATATTTATATGAATAAAATAGATAAAATGCCATTATTAAATTGGAATGGAGTTCCTCAATTGTTTGTTGATTAAGTATATATCGGGCATCTCTAAAAACCCCTTTTGAGAATAAAACAGCTATGCATGGCATCTGCTGCGTCAACCTCCCTCGGAGTGCGGCAGCTCCTGCATAGTAGGAGAACGTTATGTTTGAAATTCAATCTTATATTAAGGTAAATGACGAATTTATTGCTATTGAAGATATAAAAGGTAATAGCGTATATAAAAAAATGGATAAAAGATCTATCGAAGGTGCGATTACTATTAAATATTATACACAGATAATATTAGATTTGACATATTGGGATTATATAGAAGAATTGTGGCTTTATATTATTGCTATGTTAGAAGAATATAAAATCAATGAATATGCAAAAATGTTATTCCCAGATCAACCAGTATCTTTAGAAATAGTAAAGGATAGAAATGAGATGATTATCTTAAGGATTAGTCATAAAAACCAAAAACAATCATTCTATCTTCCTGAAAAAGAGTGTATAAAAAGCTTAGCTTTAGCTTTCAATGATTTTTCTTCATTTTTTAATGATTAATTTGGCTTCTGTAGGGAAAGTTTAAATTTGAACTATTACCGTAATTACGAATCAAGGTGGCGATGTTGTTACTATTATGAATAAACATTGATCGTTTGCTTGAAGGAATGATTATTATGGATATGTATAATAAATTAAAGTCAATATGTTATTACGTGTTGAATGATAAATATAATTCTAATGAATTTATGTTATATCTGGAAACAGCACTTATTGACAATGATGAAGTGCAATCGTATGTTGATAGCATTAAATATAAACTAGAGATGGACATGTACACAGTTTTGGACGATGAGATGAAATTGCGAAGAAAAAAATATGCAGAAGATCTTTTGACGTTCATTAATTTGGTTCATAATTAAGGGCATCTCTAAAAATTTATAAAAAATAAATAGTATAGAGCCACCTGTTAGTTTGTTAGCAGATGACTTTATGGAAAGGCTTATTTTATATGTTTGATATAAAATATATCCCACTAGACGATGAATATGGTAATTTGCATATTATTGTCGATAAAAAAGACCTAACTGAATATGAATATAATAGCAACATTTTTTATGGCATTTGTAGAGGAAAAACATTATGTGAATGGTTCAAAAATAATATTAAACATATATTAGTAGATGAGCCATTTCCAGTAAAAACATGTGGTATTACAGGTGCGTCGATGTGGCTAAATAGTTACAAATATGTTAAAAATAATACCAAAGAATTGCATGTTTTTCATGAATTGCGTCAAGATTGGTTATGGAGACATTCGATTGAAATATGCAAAGAGGAATTCTGTTTGCCATTTATTGTGTTTAGAAAAGTAGAAAGTGGAATAGAAATATCTTGGAACAATAAATCTCATCATTATGAAGGTGTTGAATTTAAGTGTTTGGAAGGGTTTGAATTGGTGAATGAAGAAACCTTTAAAAATAAGGTGTTATCATTTATTTGTAATTTTGATTCATGATGAAATAGCAGATTGAAGTTAGCTTACTTTGGCTTTTTTTGCGGTCAGTCCACCTGACCGCATTTTTCTTGCCTAACTCCAGTTCAACCACAACAAAAACAGCAGGATTCCCACAGTGGGCTTCTGCTGTTTGTTTAACAGGCAGTCCAGATTATTGCAAAACACAGCACTTCAACCGCATAAAAAATAAAAAACTTCAACCGCATAAAAAATAAAAAACACTTGCATTACAGAATAAAATATGTTATAATATTTACAAGGTCGGGCAGAGGAAGCAATCCAGCATGAACTTCTTGAAGCACCAATCAAGGTTTATAACTTTGAGGCAGAGGATTTCCATACTTATTTTGTCGGCGAATCTTCTGTTCTGGTGCATAATGATTGTGTCCCAGAAGATTTGTACGCATTTGGTAATTCAAAAAAGCCTAGACCTGCAAGAGCTCAAAAAGATTTTAAAGTGAATGAAAGTACAGCATATGTAGGAGGAAATGTTGAAAAATTCCCCAAGGGTGCATCGTTAACTAATGATGTGGAACTAGCACCGTTAAATGGTCATTATCATAAGTTATCAGGAGGGAAGACATTACCTGAAGGGCTTGGAATAATTCGTGATGGTATTGATGTTTTTCCAGATTCACCACATGCACGAGGGCATTACACAATATATCCTACTAGAGAAATGACAGTAGATGAATTTAATGATTTGTTTGAAAATAAGATTGAGTGGACATACGGAGGTAAGAAATAATGCATCCATATGAGTTGCAAATATCAGATGAAATGAATGAAATTGCAGGAAAAGATATATATAATAATATTAATTATATATATTCTTTGGATTCTGATAAGATTGAAGCGTTGATTAAACTTCTTTTAGAATATGCATGTTGGGCTACAAATCATTTGCTTATCAATATTTCTAGAAATTTTTTATCTGCAATTGATAGCAAATTATTGTTTAATTATGTTTGTGATTTAGCAAGTGTATGTATTGATTTTAATGATGAATGGGAGTGTCGAAGATTCATGGAATTGTCAAAAATCATTTCTGATGAAATGCTAAAATGGGCGATTACACAAGCTAAATGTTCAAATAATGCGGAAGTTATAGAAGCGATTAGCGATTATGAAAACTAGTTTTATAATTAATTTTGGAATTGTTTTAGTTAGTTGTGGATTATATAACTAATACTTCGTTAATGCTAAAACTAAATGCTGTCTTTTAGCTCATATTCAAGCACTCACTAAATACTATGATTTTTCTTTCAAGATTTAGACTTTACGGAGTACTAATTTGATTTCTGCGGTCAGTCCACCTGACCGCATTTTTCTTGCCTAACTCCATTTCAACCACAACAAAAACATCAGGATTCCCACAGTGGGCTTCTGCTGTTTGTTTAACAGGCGGTCTAGATTATTGCAAAACACAGCACTTCAACCGCATAAAAAATAAAAAACACTTGCATTACAGAATAAAATATGTTATAATATTTATAAAGTCGGGCAGCGGAAGCAATCCAACACGAACTTCTTGAAGCACCAATCAAGGTTTATAACTTTGAGGTAGAGGACTTCCATACTTATTTTGTCGGTGAGTCGGGTGTTCTGGTTCATAATGAGTGTACTGCAAAATATGATGAACAAACCAATATTGTTGAAATTGAAGTATCAAAAGTAGAATATGGTGCAGCAGCAAGTCATATTGAAGAATACATTAATAATCCTCGAAATAACAACTTATTTACTATCAATAGAGGAGAAAATGGAGCGAATATAAAATTAAATAGAAAAGAATCATTAGCTGGATATCCAACAAAAAGCGGATACGATCGAGATGAGTTCCCCATGGCTATGTTTGCAGAAGGTGGTAATGGAGCTTCAGTAAAGTATATCGATCCGCATAGTAATCGTTCTTTAGGTTCAACTATTGGTAGATTATTAAGAGATTATGCAGATGGTACACATGTTAAATTTAAGATAGTAGATTAACTATAAATCTTAGAAATTACGCTATTATATGGTAACAATGTAGTGTTACCATATAATAGTATTATAAAAAATTTTTGAATGCAATTATATTTTAATGAGAGGATGTACAAAATGGGAAAAAATGCAGATGGTGTTATTGTAATTCCAAAGCAACTTAAAAATATCACTGATTTATACCGTTCCTGCCAATTTGAAAAAGCTGATATGCTTCTGGAAAAACTAGATAAACTGCCAAATCAGATACTTTCCATTAAGGCTCAGTTAGCATTTTTTAAGTGGGATTTTGATAGATCTGTAGAATTAATACTTGGATATTATGATCATCTTGATGAATGGTATTCAGCAAATGCACAAAATGACACGATTTTAATGCTTACATTTTCGCTTTTAAAATGCAGCGGAGATGTGAAGGAAAATGCGATTAAAAAACTGGCTGAAATTTATGACAGCCATTCTGAAAAAGAAAAATATATCAAGGAAATTCCACGGATTATAGAAGTTGCAAATGGAACTTCTGCGGATGAATTTGCATATAATAAATATTCCGCCCCTGCTAATCCTAAAACCTTGGATGAAATCATTGAAATTTACAAAGATGTGCATAAAAAGGAATGTGTCAAAATCAAGGGGCGTATTCTTGGGAATCAGCAGGCTGTTATCGGAATACTTGGATTGGTCAGTTATATGGGAACTCCTGAGGATTATATCACCCTTTATGAAAAAGTGAGCAAGTCCAACAAATTGCTTATGGATATGGCAATGGTCGCAGCGAGAATTTATCGATTTTTAGGCAAATACAATGAGGCACGCCAGGCAATTATCAATCATGTCAGGTATCAATGGCATTTTGTGGAATGGACGGAGGTTATGCCAGTTTCTGCGTTGGTGGGATTTGACTGCTTCGACCTGTACACAGAGGAACTTTTCGCAGAAATTTACAACACTCCAAAAGAGGTATCAGGGGAAAGTAAAATTACAAGCGAAAAATTGAAATTCAAAGGGAATTTTGATGAATTGTTTGAGCAAAAAGAATTTGCAGGTTTTGAATTAAATCAGGTTAAAATTTCAGCTCTTACCATTATTTCAGGAAAAATCATTGTAGGTGATCCTCTTGTATGGCTGGATGAAAATACAAAACCATTTTGTCAGAAAGTTCCAAAAGGCGAATTTGACGTCATTGCACAAATTGCGTTAAAAGATGGGGCAGAACCCATAATAACTGCTGTAATGGTGCGCTTTTCCGAAACACCCGCGGTTGTTTACCGCAATGCAATTTTCGGTGATGAAGCTTTGTATGAAATTGAAAATGCTGATGATTACAATGGATTTAACGTAGATGGCGGATTGGTTGCCATTGTCGATGAAAAGGTTAACAAAGAATTTGTGAAGTTCCGTAATCAGTTTGAAAAGAAAAGTAAGGCGGATTTCTATAACGGATGTTTAGCTGAGATTTTTGAAAAATCTGCTACTGATAATCCTCATTATCAGCGTGAATGTGGCGATTTTATTGACTTTGATATACCTAATACTGACCATCACATTCCCGTATTTGCAAGCGGTGCTGGAAATGGCTATTATCCTGTATATTTCGGATATGACAAAAAGAACAATGTATGCTCAATGATTGTTGAGTTTATAGAAACATATTAATTTTGATTTGATATTAGATTATAGTTTGTATTTTATAGTAAAAATGGCATACATGTTGTTGAGTTGATTCAGCATGAAATTCTCAAATTGCACATCAAAATCTATAATACTGAAATTATTATTTTTTATATTTAATTTATTGACACATAACCTAATCCAACAAAAATTAAACGGCAGGACTCCTATATTGGACTCCTGCCGTTTTCATAATATAATAAAAAAAGCTGTGCAGGATTTTTCCCCGCACAGCCTTTCTATATGCCGTAGCTTTTTATTTGCCGCCAATTAATGGTGACTTTTATTCTTCATTTGTCTTTCTGCGGAACATTCCTGATGCCATTACAGCAAAGAAACCGCATACAGTCAATGCAAATGCACCGAGAACCATGAACAGGTTGTTCAATGAAAGTGTACCTGTCTGTGGGAGGTTAACTTCCTCGCCTGTTGATGAAGTACCAACGCCTGTTGCAGGGTCGATTGAGTATACACTGAGAACCTTGCCCTCAGAATCTGTGAGAGTGATTTCGTATACATCGCCCTTTGCTGTGATTTCTGCATTGTCAGCTGTAACGCCTGTCTTATCGTAGTAGTCAGCGATTGCCCAGAAACAGAGATTATCGTCAGAAGTAACGTTTTCTGTTGGCTGAGTTGTAGTTTCGGGAGTTGTTGTAGTTGCTGCTGTTGTAGTTTCGGGAGCTGTAGTTGTAGCTTCTGTTGTAGTTGTAGCCTCAGTTGTAGTTTCAGTAGTTGTTGTATCTTCTGTTGTTGTTTCTGTTTCTACAGCTGTAGTAGTTGTAGTAGTGGTAGTTGTTGTTTCAGTTGCAGTAGTTGTAGTAGTTGTTACAGTTTCTGTGCCGTAGAAATCATTGAAGCAGTTCCTGATTGTGTCGAAGTTGTATGTATCGGAGAAATCCTTTGTGCCGTCAGCGTTAATCTTGAATGTTTCGTAGTCGGGAGTTATACCGAGGTCAATGCTGTTGAAGTCCTTGTCAGTAAGGCATATACCAGACGAAAGCGTGAAGAGCATACCGTCTGCTGTTAAATGATAATTAACTGCACAAGCACCGCCGCCGCTTGTTTCGCCCATAAGCATAATTCCGTTTTCACGGGCAATAGAGGGGAAAAGATTTCCGCAGGAGTATGAATTGCATGATGTAATTACACCAAAGTTCAGGTCTGTGGTGAATTCTTCATCCTTTTCATCAATAACATTGTCAAAGTTCTTGTCAACTAAATACTGCTGAGTTGATGGGACATTGTTTAAATTACAATTGTAAAAATCAACATCAGCGATTAATCCGAGCATATAGTTGGCAGTCAGAATCAAACCGCCGCCGTTTGTGCCGAGATCGATTACAAAGTTTGTGATTTCGGGATTTTCATCAGCTGCAAGAACGCAGTTGTAGAAATCTGCAATAAGATCCTGTGGCATTTCGCTCTCGCCGTTGTAGTAGGAAAGCCAAGTAGATAAATCTGTTGCGAATTCATCAAAACTGAAAATAGCAGTATCATCCTTAACAATATATATGGAGCCGCTGTTGAGAATTTCAAAGCTGTCAGCAGTCGGAACCATTTCTTCTCTTGCTGCTGTTATGGCTTCCTGGCTTAACATCTTAGACATCTGGTCACCGTTTAAATCAGAGGCATTTGCAAAGTCAACTCCCAATGACATAATAATTTCCTGTGATCTAAGGAAGTACTCTTCACTTATCATTGAAGGAAGTGAAGGGAACATTGTGTGACCGCCGTCCCAAAGGTACAAATTAAGCAGGTCAAATCCGCAGACATAGGAAGCAAAGTCTGTTGAAAGTAAAAGCTCCTTGATAGCTCTTGTTGTATCATTTCCCTCTGTAAGCATACCGTCAAGACCTTTTTCCTTAATGAGGTCTGTGAAGTAAGGTCTGCCGGGGAAACCGTAATTGAGGTCAAATGCAAAGCAAAGCTCGTTGTAGTTGAATTCAGCTAAATCCGCAGGTCTGCCGTTTGCATACTGGTTAATCAAGCCGTTTGCGTGTGCTTCTGAATATGCAAGGCTTGAGATTGAGAATTCAGACAAAAGCTCATTGCCGAAAATAAGTGTATCTTCCATAAAGAAAGGAATTCTCAGGTCAGAAGTATACACATCGCAGAGAGTAGCTATAGGGAGCCAAAGCTCGTCCTCATCGCCGATAAGGTCAATATTGTAGTTGCTGAAATCTAATTCAACGGCAGTAGCTACATACTCAGAATCAACCTCAGGGCTTCTGATGAAAAGATTAGCATAAGGGTTTTCTGCATTGAGTTCATCTTCGGGCTTGAAGAAGTAGCTTTCGTCATCTGTGCTTACAGTATCATTTTCAACGTCATATGTACCCTTTACGCCTGCTGGAACTTTTACTTCATAAGTGCCGTCATTGTTATTAGTGATAGCCAGTTCCTGACCAGTCCAAAGGCTGTAGTATTCTGACAATTTCATATAGGGAACATTGGGCATATTGCTGTAGTAGCGGCAGTCGATAGACGCTACATTGTCAATGGAATTGACAAGGGCAGTAAGAGTTCCCTCTGTGAATGTTGGCTCAGCTTCTTCTGCTGCAAATGCAGTCAAGCCTGATGATGCGGCAATGCTTGTGAAAGCTGTCACAAAGGCAATGAATTTGCTGATTGGTTTGATGTTTGAATTGCTTTTCATAATTCTCCTCCTATCGGGAATCATTTGTTCCCGTAATTTCATGGCAGTCTATATTTTTTGCTCTATATTTTTGCAAAGACTGTCTTTAATTATTTTAACACTTTTTTGTGAATATGTCAATAGCTGAAAAATAAACAATTATTAAAAATGATTAATAATATAATTAAAAGTCATTAGCTGTTAGCCGTTAGCCGTTAGCCTTTAGCTGTTAGCCTTTAGCCATTAGCCATTAGCTATGTGGCGGCTATTTTGTTTGAATTGCGAATGGATAATATCAGCATACAAGATAATATCAGTATACAAAAAAAGAACGGCAGAAATTTATCTACCGTTCCAAAAAAGCTAATAGCTAAAGGCTATCGGCTAATAGCTTTATAAAATTACACATTGAATAATCCGCCGCAATTTCGGAATTACTTCATTGCAAGGCTGTTATTGAGAATAAGTGTGCTGTAGAGGAAAAGCACATCCTGATTGTCGAATTTCACAAAGCTGCCAATAGCGGCACTCTGCATATATCGGGTATCAATCAGCGTAACCTTTGAATATTCGCTTACAAGCAAAGGCACAAGGCTGCTGCCGAATGAGTCACGGAATACCACAAGCTCTTTTTCCCTTTCAGCGTTGGGATTTTCGATAATTATAAGTGGGTCAGCACCGCCGAGGAAAATTTCATAGGGGTCACGGCTTGCCGCCTTTTCCATATCGTAAACGCTTTTTTCAACAGGCATTCCCGTGTTATAGCTGGTTACGGTACATTCATCAAGAATGGAACTGTTGAGATAGTAAAGCTTATCGGGTTTCAGCGGAAGTGCCAGCTGACCGTAATAAACACCATAAAACGGATTGTCGAGTTCAAGGGTTACATAGTCGCTTTTCGGCTCAACTCCCATTGCCTTGCCGATAGCCGCCGCAACATCTGTTATGCACTCCTGCCGCCAATGAGTATCGGTTTTATAATAATCCTCAATTGACAGCAAGGGGAAAATGTCGATATACTCCATATAATCCGTTCTGTCACGCATTTCCGACACAAGCTTGCCATAGTCAAGAGCAAGACTGCCCCTTTCATCTGAAAGGAAATAATGCTTATCGGGAACAATTGAAAAATATACCTTTGTATCCGTATCTTTGAGGAATTTATCGTAAATACTCTGAAAATGGTCGGCGGAATGGCTTATCATTTCATCTGAAAGTTCCTTTTCAGCTTTGGCAATATAGCCCTTTTCCACGTAAAGTCCGTTAGTTTCAGCCTGTTGGAATACGTTAAGAACTGCCGCTGACTTCATACCTCTGAAAGTGTCACGCATAGGGAAATGGTCGAGGGAATAACTTTCAAACTCCGTCATAAACTTTCCCGAAAATACCGTTTCCGCATTTACATCGGGGAACTTTGCAAGAACTCGTCTTTCACTTTCGGAAAAATCACTTTTTCCGCCGAAAATTCCCCATAAGGAAAAGCCGAAAATCACCGCACCTGCACCTACAAGTGCCGCTATATCTTTAAATTTTTTCATACCGACACCTCCTTAGAAACGGAAATAAAGGAATGGATTGAATGAGCCGTCAACCAAATATGCCGTAGCAAGCAGCAGCAACGCCACAACTGCCATAGGTTCTGCAACGGCTGTAACTGCGGGGAATTTCTTCTCCGCCATTGCGTAAAGCTTTTTCGGCAGGGGCATTGAACCGATAACGGCAATTACTAAAATTAAGCCGTAGCTTTTCAGATAATATAGAGTTTCTGCCGTTGCAAGGGGAAGTCCTGCAAATCCGAACATACCCTTTATACACTCAAATGAAAGCCTGAAATCGGGAGCGCCAAATATTACAAAGCTTATCATAACGAGGATAAGAACGTAGAAATGACCGAAAATTTTATTCTTTGCCAGAAAATCTTTAAGCCAGAGTTTTTCCATAATGAGGAAAACTGCGAAATACAATCCCCACACGATGAAATTCCAGTTTGCACCGTGCCAGAAGCCTGTCAGCATCCACACAATGAAAATATTTCTGAACCATAAAAGCTTTGATACACGATTTCCGCCCAAGGGGATATACACATAGTCACGGAACCACGAACCGAGGGAAATGTGCCACCTACGCCAGAATTCCGTAATACTCGAAGAAATATAAGGGTAGTTGAAATTCTCCATAAAATCAAAGCCGAAAATTTTACCAAGACCTACCGCCATATCGCTGTAACCCGAAAAATCGAAGTAAATCTGCAATGAATAGGCGGCGGCATAAATCCAGCAGAAAAGCACCGACTGCTCTTTTGACGCAAGGAAAAGACCTGCCAGTTCGCCGAGAATATTGGCAATGAAAATTTTCTTTGAAAGTCCGCAGACAAACCGCCTTACTCCCTCCGATGCCTTAGCAATGGAATGGGTACGCTCCGTAAGCTGTTTTTCAACATCGGAATAACGGACAATAGGCCCTGCAATAAGCTGTGGGAACATTGTCACATATGCCGCAAGATTGATGAAATTCCGCTGTGCAGGAACAGTTCCACGGTATACATCAACGGTATAGCTTAAAATCTGAAAGGTGTAAAAGCTTATTCCGATTGGCAGGGCAATTTTCAAAAGGGGCAGGGAAAGTCCCGTAACTGCGTTGAAATTTGTAATGAAGAAATCCGCATATTTGAAATACCCAAGCATACCAAGGCTTATAAGGCAGGAAAAAACGAGGGTGACTTTTGAAGCGGTTTTTCCCTTGAATTTTTCAATGAGCAATCCGCAGACATAGCCGCAGATGATGCTTATGAGCATAAGGAAGATATATTTCGGCTCGCCCCATGCATAAAATATAAGGCTCGACAAAAGCAAAACCGTATTTTTCAGCATTTTCGGAGCAATGAAATAGAGTATCAGAACGGCAGGGAAGAAATAATACAGAAACGTAATACTTGAAAACAGCATAAAATCTCACCTTTCAAAAAGGCGGCATTATTCATGCCGCCCGTGATTATCAGCCCTCAAGAGTCTTGGGACACATTACGAAGAATACCTTGCTGCCTACCTGCTCGCATACCATTTCTTCAGCCTCAACGCAGATATTCCATCTGAGGTCAGCGTTATCTTTAAGAGTCTGCATAAATGCCGCACCGTCTGTACCCTCCTCAAGGTCGAATACATAGCCAACGAAAGCAATTGAACCAATCATTGGAGCGAATGTAACGCCCTCCTTGAAACCTGTGATTTCAGTATTGCCGAAACCTGAGAGAAGTCCCGGTTCAACAGGCATTGTCATAGGTCCGAAAAGAATTGCGGGATTTGTCATAAGTCCGTCAGCAATTGCCTGTGCTGTAGCGGATTCATCTGCTGCTCTCTCTTTAAAATCAGCAAGGAGAGTTTCGCCTAATGTGCCGCCTGATACAGCAGTATCGCCCCCTGCACCGTTTTCATCGGCAGGAGCGTCTGTTTCTTCCTCAACAGCAGCGTCAGTAACTTCCTCTGTGGGAGCCTCTGTTACTTCTTCTGTCAATTCTTCTGTTGGAGCCTCTGTAGTTGCCTCTGTTGGTGCTTCTGTAGGTGTGGAATTTTCACTTGTATCTCCGCCTGCACAAGCTGTCATGCTGAGCATTGCTGCTGTTAAAATCATTAAAAATACCTTTTTCATTTTACATTTCTCCTTTTTTCTTTCATTATTAGTTATTTTCCTGCATAATATACCATGCAGATTTGCCGAAGTCGTAATACAGCACAAATTTTTGAATTTCGCCCTTTGTATCGGCTGTGAGGTAATATTCCGCATCATTTACGGGAATGTCCACGCTCCAACGGATAAGAACCTCTCCGTCTGCCGTACATTCTGTACCGCTGCTGACAACTCCTGTGCTGTCGGGGTTAATCAGCTCCATATTTCCCTCTGAAACCGTGAGAACCGTTTTTTCGGGAAATTCCGCAGAAATTTCAGCCGTGTATTTCGGAACTGCTCTTGCCATAATCGGTGCTGCTTCGCCGCTTTCGGTTAAAAGTACAGCATCATTTTCAATTGTTGTTCCGTTTACATAAAACACAGGATTTCTCTGCAAAGGTCTGTTCAACAGAGGAATTGCCGCTATAAGCAGCAGACAGGCAGCTGCGGTGCATATACTTATTATGATATGCGGTTTTCGCTTTGTTCCCTGCTCCATAGCAAGAATTTTTTCCCTCAGTTCATCGGGTGCGGTAATACTTCGGAAGGCGGCTGATTGTTTCCGGTCAAACATTCTTCTCCTCCTTTATCATTACACTTTTGAGGGCATCTCGTCCACGGGAAAGCCGCATTTTTACTGCCGATATGGATATATCGAGCATTTGTGCAACTTCCTCAACGGAATAGCCTTCAAGATAATGAAGCACAACGGCTGAACGGTTTTTTTCGGGGATTTCGGCAAGGTATCCCGTCACCTCCGCCGCAAGGGCGGCTGTGCCGTCATCAGGCTGTGCAAGAGTTTCTGCAATTTCATCTATGGGAATGTGATTTCTCACCTTTTTCCGCCTTAACAGGTCAAGACAGCGGTTTACGGTAACACGCACAAACCACGCTTTTTCGTGGTCGGTATCCGAAAAATTCTTGGGATTTTTCAGATATGCCGCAAACACATCCTGTACAGCGTCCTGTGCATCGGCAGAACATTGCAGATAAGAGAGTGCAAGACGAAAGAGCATATCAGCGTTGCGTTCATATATAGCGGCAATGTCTGCCTTTCGGTTTCTGATAATACTCATTTCTCACCTCTCTGCT
Source organism: Ruminococcus sp. (assembly GCA_017437285.1). Taxonomy (GTDB): domain Bacteria; phylum Bacillota; class Clostridia; order Oscillospirales; family Ruminococcaceae; genus Ruminococcus. Next base: position 21,967 of record JAFSBM010000110.1, read on the forward strand.
TATATAACGCATCAAGAAACCCTCAGGTCACATTTTTTTGAATTTTTTTTCTTTTAATTTTTTGCGTTTGTTATGCCTTTGTTATTATATCATTTATTGCTAAAAAAATCAATATATAAACAGTACTTTAAAAAAATAGTCAGCACTTCAACAGAATTAGTCAATTGTTATTTGGTAAAAATAAACAAAAGTCAATAATTTTATTAGAAGAATATACAAAAAGTGATAAAATGTATTTACTTTTGTAAATTTATATGGTATGATATAATTGTAACTATGGCGAATAGTACTGATTGCTGTAGTTATAATAATATATTTTCATGATAAAATCATGAGGGGGTAATTGAAAATGAAAAAACATTTTTCAAAAGCATTTGCGTCAAGCCTTATGGCTGCCGCAATGCTCACATCCGTAACCGCAGCTTATGCACCTTTTAACGCATCAGCCGAGCTGCTCGCCGAAACTACTTTTGACAGCAAAATGCTGCCATGGCAGACAGTTGAGTCAGCTCCTGCTGAACAGTATTTTGAGCTTGAAGACGGTGCGGTTCACATCACAATTAAAGAGTCCGAAGGTTTAGACGGCGAAAAATGGGATTTACAGTTCAGATACAGAAATCTCAGCTTCCAAAAAGGTCACACCTACAAAATTCGCTTTGACGCTAAGGCAAAACGCAGCGGCATGCAGCTTTGCAGTCAGCTTGCTACTATTAGCGGCGATGAAGAATATGTTGTCCTCAACGGAGAAGGATTTGAGGAAGGTCCGCATATGGGCGGTCAGTGGGGCAAAGCTGCTACATTGACTACCGAATATCAGACCTTTGAGGGTGAATTCACCTGTACAAAGGATTTAGAGGGTGTTGAGTGGGGCTTCCATTATGCTAAGGGTACTCAGTATGATGGTAACGCTGTTGACGGCGATGAAATCTGGTTTGACAATATGTCAATCATCTGTACATCATGTGATGAACTTTACGGCTGCAACCAATATGATAATCCCGAGTTCGCAACACCAACTACCACAACTGCAACTACAACAACAAAGCCTAAGACAACTACAACAACAAAGCCTAAGTCCACCACAACTACAAAACCAAAGTCTACCACAACTACAAAGCCGAAGTCCACTACAACAAAGCCAAAGGAAACTACCACCACAACTACAACTACTACAGCACCTCCTGCTGCAACAAGTGAAGTGCAGGTGCTTGGTGAAACTTCCTTTGACTATAAGCTTCTCCCATGGCATTTTGTAAGCAGCAGTCCTGCAAAACAGGATTATAGTGTTGAGGAAGGTGCAGCTCATGTTACAATTCTGAAAGCCCGTGGCTATGACGGCGAGAAGTGGGATCTCCAGTTCAAACACAAAGATCTCAGCTTCAAGAAAGGTCATACATACAAGGTAAGCTTTAAGGCTAAAGCAAGCAGAAGCGGTATTGAGCTTTGTTCTAAAATAGGCGATTACAAAGGTGCAGAAGAATATTTCGTTGGAAACGGCGATGAATTCCAGATGGGACCACACATGGACGGTCAGTGGGGCAAGGCATTTATTCTGACAACTTCCTATCAGACATTTGAGGGTACATTCACACCTACAAATGACCTTGAAAATGTTGAATGGGTATTCCAGTATGCTGACGGTACAACATACGAAGGCAACACTCAGGACTTTGACGAAATCTGGTTCGATGATATGTCTATTATCTGTACAACCTGTCCCGAAGATACCACTACCTGTGAATACGATAAAACAAAAATGTTATATACAGACCGTGACAGTGCGGCAAAGCAAAATCCCGAACAGCTTATGGTTGATGATGAAGTTGTCAACTTTATCTCTGTAAATCAGCTTGGTTATCTTCCCGAACTTGCAAAGGTTGCAACATTTGGCGATAATGCAGGTTCAATTACTCCAAACTCATCAACAATTAAATTGGAACATGATAGCTACGACTTTGAACTTGTTGACGCAAATACAGGCGAGGTTGTATATGAGGGCGTTTCAGGCAAGAAGTTCAAGGATGCCGATTCAGGTGATAATGTGTGCAAACTTGATTTCAGCGATTTTAAAACTCCCGGTGAGTATTATCTCCGCATTGCCGCAACAAACTGGCGTTCATTCAATTTCAGAATTGCAGATGATATTTACAGCATAGCTGATAGAAATATGCTGACAAATGCACTTAATCTTTACTATCATAACCGTTCAGGAATTGATATTTTACCTGAATACATCACATCAGGTGATCAATCAGAACTTGCCCATAAGGGACTGAATAAGGCAGACAGAGGATATGTTCAGAAAAAATGGGTGAACGGATATAATTCTTCTGAGGAAGCGTCAAAAACTTATGGTTCATCAACTATCGACATAAACGGCGGCTGGTATAATACAAGCGACTACGGAAAGTCTGTTGTAGGCGGCGGTATGACTGCTTGGACTCTCCAGAATATGTACGAGAGATCACTTCTCAATGAAAAGGCTGCTAAGTTTGACGACGGTTCAGGTCTTGTAGTTGTTCCCGAAAACAAGAATGATGTTCCCGAGATTCTTGACGAAGTGGCATATGAGCTTGACTGGATGGCAAAAATGAAAGTTCAGTCAGATGAGCCTACATGGGGTGAATATGCAGGACTCTATTATCATATGGTACAGGATAGTGTGAAACAGCCGCTTTATCCGCAGCCTGATTATGAATGTGAGCCTGCTGCACGTGTAGTTAAGCCTCCCACGTTTGCGGCTACATTGAACTATGCTGCTTGTGCTGCACAGGCTGCAAGACTCTGGGCTCCTTACGATGCAGAAAAGGCTGCGAACTATCTCAACAGTGCTGTTGAAGCATATGAAGCATATCAGAAGCACTATTATGAGTATGATGATGCTCATGAAATACATCCTGAATATCAAATGAGTACTACAGCTGAGGAACTTCGTGAGGATTCACTCTATGCTCCTTCAATGCAGGCAAAGGGCGGTGAGGCTTACGGTGATAACAATGTAACAGACGAAGCATACTGGGCAGCTTGTGAAATTTTCGTATCAGCTTCAAGAATGGATGCAGGCAAACTTGCTAATAACTATCTTAGCGAGCTTGCTGAATACGAGAATGCATTCAAGATTCCAACAGAAATTATTGAACCATATCCGGGAATGCTTCACCAGGAAGTAAATTCTTCACTTAACTGGCGTGATACTGGTGCAGCAGGTACACTTACACTTGCACTTAACAGCGACCTTCTCCCCGATTACGTAGCAAAGGATGTAAATGATGCAATTGTTGCAGCTGCTGATAAGTATATTGAAATTCAGCAGAATCAGGGCTATGGCATACCATATGAAATTACAGACGATGGTTATAACGATCCAAATGGTTTATCTCCGCATATTGAGCTTAAAGGATACAGAAAAGGTTCAAATGCTATTGCTTTAAATAACGCACTTATTATGGCTTACGCTTACGATATTACCGATAAGGCAGGCTATATCAACGGTGCCGCACAGACTCTTGACTATCTCCTCGGAACTAACCCGATGTCATTCTCATATGTTACAGGTTACGGCTCTTACTACGCAAAGAATCCTCATCATAAGTACTGGCTCGGAAGTATTGAGAAGTCATGCCCATACGCTCCTGACGGTGTTCTTGTTGGCGGTTCAAGTGGTGAACTTACAGATGATTATGTACGTCATTTAGGATTTGACCCCGGTGCTTATGATAATCCGGCACAGAGCTGCTATGCAGACGCATTTGATGCATATTCAGTAAATGAAACTAACCTTGAATGGAATGCACCACTTGCATGGGTTCTCTCATTCGTACAGGACGAGGCAGCTGATGTTGTTGATTCAGGAAATGAAGAAACTAAGGCAACATTATACGGTGACGCAAATAATGACGGCGTTCTTTCAATTGCAGATGCTACTGCTGTTTTCCAGGCATTAGGCAACTCCGATAAGTATGCACTTTCTGAGGAGGGTGCGGCAAATGCTGATATTATTGACAATGGCGGCGGACTTTCAGTTGCAGACGCACTTGCAGTTCAGGCAGTTGACGCTAAGCTTATCGACAGCAAGTCACTTCCTATGACACAGGCTGAATATGACAAGGCAATTTCAGCTAAGTAATTTTGCAATACCCTGACAATAAGATTTTATAATAAAACTCCTGCCGAGAATTGATTTTCGGCAGGAGTATTTTGTATGACGGGCATATCAAAGCTCTGTGGTGAAAGTCCACCGAGGCGTAGTTACCGACGAACTTTAGAGCGACTTGCAAGTTTCACATCGTGAGGTGTGGGAGAGAAGAAGCAATAGCGAAATCGTAGCCTGACGAA
>JAFSBM010000111.1 GCA_017437285.1 Ruminococcus sp.
TCGAGTGAGTATTCAGAGGATGAATTAAAGGATTTTAGAACACAAACTCAGGACATAATAAATGTATATACATTGGTTGAGCAGCAAGCTCCTGTTGGTTACTTCAAGGAAGAAACTGTTTATATCGTTGAAGTAAAAGAATCTATTAAATTCTATGAAACGGCAGGGGAAAGCCCGTATCCAAGAGATGTTCTTACAACAGTTACAGTAAAGAAAACAGACGGCACAGAAGTATTAAGCTATGCTGTGGATGTGGATTATAATAGTACTAACAGTACAAAAACAATAACGATGGCAGATAGTGATGATGATCCCGATAATAATGTTAAATTCACTTTAACAAAGGGCGAAGATGGAAATCTGACAGTTGACTGTACTGATGCTAATGTTAATGTTTCAGAATGGAGTACAACAACAAAGCCGGTAAGTAATGATGGTTATTACTTTGATCCAGAGGCAATGATGGTTGTTCCTGTATCTAATGAGCCTATTGAATACACCGATAAAATGGGTCTTCTTTTCAGAAAGATTGATACTATGGGTGCTGCAGTTGATGGCGTTGAAATCAAGCTTTACAAGCTTATCAATGCTGAAACCAAACTGTATGAAGAAGCCGGTAGTGATATGTGGTACTGGGATGAGAATTCCAAAGATCATCTCATTGATTTTGAAAAGCTTACAATAGGTGCTGTATACAAAATTAAGGAAACATATGCAGGCGGTAAGTATGAACTTGCTGATGAAATCTATTTGAAGAGAACAGATGATAGAGAAGTAATCTACTGGTTAGGCTCTGATGAAATGCCTTCTGATGCAACAACTGAAAATCAGAGAACTGTACTTGATTTTGGTGCGGATCTTGAAACACGTGTAATCCGAATGGAAAATACACGTATTCCGGGTGTTAAAATCACTCTCAAAAAGACAGATATGGAAGATAAGGTTCTCGGAGATGAGGCTGACTTTGCTAAATTCTGTTTATATGCTTATGACGGTACAGAGATTCTGCACGAAATTGAAGTTAAAAACGGACAGGTTGAACTTGATTTTAGTAATTACAAAGGTGAAGAAAAATACGTTTCTGACGGTTATTTGATGCCCGGTACCTATTACTTTAAGGAAATCAAGGCTCCGGACCAATATGAAGCTTCAATGAAGAATTTCTATTTCAATGTTGTAAAAACTAATGACGGTGCTTTCAATATTGTAGCTTCTGAATTATTACCCGATGTTTTATTACTGGAAGAAGTTCAGTCTAACGGCAGCAGCAATAAGGTTATCAAATTTAGACCCGAGGCTTTAAAACGAGTATCTGACGGTATTACAGCAGAAACTATTAATGCTGATACTCCTATTATTCAGTTTAAGTTCAAAACAGATAATGGTGAGATAGGTAGCGGTAACGGTGAAGGTTTTGCTAATGCAAAATTCACTGCTATTATCAATGGTAAAGAAATTCGCTATAATTCAAGCAAACTTCCAAGCGGATGTATTAATCACAATAATGGTAATGGAATCTTTTTCAGAAATGAAAGTGTAACAGTTCAATTTACAGTAAGGCAGTTATGTGAACTCTTTAATGTATCAGTAGAGAATTTCAATACCATAAAAGAATTTGTTATTACCAGCTGGAATTCAACTGTTGTTGAAGACCTAGAGTTCTTGGAGATTGAAAATCCAATTACTGGTGGCGGCAGTTCAGGTGATAGTGGTAATACTGGCAGCGGCGGAAGCACTATGACAGGCGGAGAAACAATTAATGCAGTTGCTTGGAGTAGTGAATATGTGCCTTACAATAGCCAAATTGATACATTAATATTCTATTATGTTGATGGCTCAAGTCAAACTAATAAAGAACCACTTGATGTAACACAAGGAAGTTGGTGGCATACAGTTGATTTGAGTAGCTATAAGACAGATAATGTTGTAGCTATTCAGGTACAAGTAAGCGGTGATGAACCAGCAGAAAATCACAATAAACGACTTTATGTTGAAAATTCAGATAAAAAGAGAATCTGGGGTGAAGTAATTGACGGTGACAATACTTTTAATTATATAAGCCCAAATATTCTTTACACATATGGAAGTGTTCCTACTACAACTTCCACCGCTGCAACAACTTCTGCAACCACAACTACCACAACAACTACAGCAGCAGCTGAAAGCACAACAACCGAAGCAATCCCAATGCTTTCCGTTGACAGAAACACTATTGCAATTCCCAACGCTCCTGTTGGAAATAAGATGAATTTACGTGTTGAAAAGAGATGGAGAGGCGATGACGGTATTCCGGAACTCAGACAATCTGTTGAAGTTCAGCTTATGCAAAAGCAAGTAGGTGGAGAAAATGCCTTTGACTATAAAGCGTTTAATCCTACTACTGACGAAAATAATAAGCCTACAGGCGGTACAGTCATTCTTAATGAAGCTAACGACTGGTCATACATCTGGGAAAATTTACCAAGATTTGTTGATGATGACGAGGCTAAAGGAAAGTACTACTACACCATAAAAGAAATAACAGCTGTAAAAGGTTATGAAGAGCCGGAAGTTTCAGGCGGAGATATTAATGCAGGCGGAACTGTTGTAATTATCAACAAAGCTAAAACAGTTGATATTCCTGCTGAAAAGATATGGTCGAATGATACCGAATATACTCCTGTATATCCCAAAACAGTTAAGTTTAAGCTCCAGGTTTTTGTTAATAATAAGTGGATTGACGTTCCAGGAAAGACAATTACTATAACTGGAACTGGTAACAACAAAACATGGAGTGGCAAATTCACCGGTCTTATAGAAGGTTATCAATACCAAGTAGTAGAAGTTGACGTTCCATATGGCTGGACTCCTCAATATGATGATGCTACAGTACAGGTTCCTGAGAATGTTCCTGAAAGCTTCGATGGTAAATTCGAAGTAACGAATCAGTACGCTATTGATGAAGGAAGCATTGCATTGGCAAAGTTATGGGAAGGTGAAAACGCAGCTCGTCCATATGAGATTTATCTCGACTTGTATCGTTCAGTAGTTGCTCCTTCTTACACAAAAACAGATGCACCTTATACTGACGGCAAACTGACAGGTAATAATGATCCTGATTACAAAGACGACTACATGAGATTATTACAACATTCGCTCTACTTCTATGACGCTAATATGTGCGGTACAGACGTATCTACAAGCAGCGATCTTGCATGGCGTACAAACTGTCATACAGAGGATGAGATTCTCGGAGGCTATCACGATGCGGGAGACCACGTAATGTTTGGTTTACCGCAGGGTTATACAGCTTCAATGCTCAGCTGGATGTATCTTGAATTCTTTAAGGGTAATGTTACTGATAGTGACGGAAATGTTAAAAACGATGACACATATATGATGAATCATTATGAAGACGATCACTTTAAAGTTATTCTTGAAAGATTTTACGATTTCTTTGAAAATTCAGTAGAGTATGGCGACGACGGAAAAATCAAGAAACTTCTTCTTCAGAAAGGTCAGGGAAATATCGATCATTTAATCTGGTGTGCTCCTGAAATTCAGAAGAACAGAGAAAATGAAATGATATGGAGCGAAACTCAGGGAAGCAATATCGCAGCTGAATATGCAGCAGCTTTAGCACTTGGTTATCTGAACTTCTATGATTCTGCTAAAACTGATAAAGAAAAAGAAAAGTATGAGAATTACCTTAAAATAGCAGAAGACCTTTACGAATTCTCAGGAAGAACAACTTCTTTCATTGCAAGCGATTCGGAGGGAACATATTATAAGGAAACCGATGAACCTAACCCAGCCAGTGATGATAGAGCATGGGCAGCAGCTTGGTTGTATCAAGCAACAAAGGATAGAGATGGCGAAGAGAATACTGGATATAAAGATGCACGTTCTAATTCTCCAAATCAACTCCAATGGGATGATGTGTCATTTTCAGCAGCTTGTGCATACGCAAGTCAGACAGGTAACTGGACTAATGTAATTAATAAGATTGATTCTGAGTTTATCAATAATTCAGATGCGAAGAAGAAGGATTTCTATTACATTCACGAATGGGGCACAGCTCGATTCAACGCAATGGCTCAGACAGCTGTATTAATTACAGCAAAACATCTTTATGAAACACCTGACGCAAAGCACAAATATTCTAATAACACAGAAATTAGTTATAACGATATAGCTAACAGTTATGTTGCATGGGCTGAAGGTCAGATGGATAAGATTCTCGGTAACAATACTTGGAAAGACACAATAAGCACAAACGGATGTGTAGGCGGTACGGTTGAGGATACTAACTTGCCAATCTGTCTTGTCACTAATTTTGTACCAGATGGGTTTAACGTTGACACACCACAGAATCCTCATCACAGAGCAGCTTCCGGATTAGACAGCGTTAATGGTGACAGTAATCTTGAATACAAGGATAGCTGTGTATATGATGATGATAGCTATACATTAGTTGGTGCGTTGGTCGGCGGTCCTGCATTTGGTGCACATAGTGATCAGGCCCAGATGATAGGTTATGATCACAAGCATCCATTGACAGATCATGACTACATTGACGATCTTCACGACTACTGTTGTAACGAAGTTGCAATCGACTATAACGCAGGTCTTGTTGGTGCGGCAGCTGGTTTGTACTATTTCAGAGGCACGGGTGCTCGTTCAACTATGATTGAAGGCGTTGAGTTCGGTTCATACGGACTTAAAACATTCGAAGACGATATTGCATCTCCTACAAAGAGTGCTATTCCCGAGGTGACACAGGATTATAATGTTGATCCTGCAAATGATGTTGCCGGTGCTGTTCTCAAAACTTTCGCTATGAGACAGACTGCGATTAGCGTTATGGAGGATAGTGAAAGTGAGAAATGTTATACATTACCAAAACATATATTTGCTGATTCTGAACGTGGCGATCAAAATCCCGGATACACATATACAGGTAATTATCGAAATGTAACAGAAATACAAGTTGATATTCCTTATGATGGAGATTTCGGAATGCAGTTTATTGCTAAAAATGGTGATGAAGAAATAATTAAAACAGGATGGATGGCAACTAATGCTAGTACAAATCCCAAAACATATTTATCAAGTATTAAGTTTAGCAATCCGACAAATATAACGTCATTGCAATTTTGGAATGTTCAACCTTGGGGTGGTGGAGAATTTAAAATCAGTGAAATACGTTTGTACTTCGAAGGATTCTTTATCACAGCTGATGAAGATGACATTGCTATAGGTGAAGAAATTGAGTTATCGCTTGAAGGAAACGCAACAATTACACAAGATAGTTGGCAAGTAAAATCAGAAGACGGTGGAGAAGCAACAATTGAACAAAGAGACGGCAAGTGGTATCTGACAGGTACACAAGCTGGAACAGTTTTAGTAGAAGCAACAGACGCAAATAACGATAAAGGAAATATTACAATCCGCATTCACGATATGGAAATTTCAGGTGATGATGAAGTTGAAGAAAACCGTTCAATTACACTTGAAAAGGCATACGTTCCTAGTGAAGCTGCAACATTCAAATGGTTCCTGAATGGTACCGTAATCGAGGGAAATACAGATGAAGTTCAGTTGAATGATGATGGTACTCTTACATTCACGGGCAAATCTCTCGGAGAGCGAAACTTCAAACTTGAAGCTTATGATTCAAATGGCGAAAAAATTACAACTGCCGAAAAGACAATTAAGGTTTACAGGCTTGAAACTTATACGCATACAGCAGAAAAGGACAATGAGCTTACTCCAAAAGGGACAAATAAATACTTTGTATCATTGAAACCAATTCCATCAAAAGTTAAAATACAATCAATAACTGCAAATTTAAGTGGAAACGCAAACATTGAGCAAGGTGTTCATAGTTTATATCTGAATAAAGATTATGAGCATCCTGTTCATCGAAACGGACCGAATGGGTATAATTTGTCTGGTACGGGTAATATGCAATGGGATACTTTATCGTTTAGTGAGCAAATCACAACAGGTGTAGACGGAAGTGAATATGCATTTGAATTGTGGTGGTCAACTAATGAGGCTGGTGTAACAGTCACAAGCGTTGATATCGTATACAGAAAGTATGATGATAAAGACCTTGTAATGAGTTATGTAGATGCTAATGGTAATCCAATATCTGAAATCAAACAGACAATCCGAAATGGAGAATCGGTATACTTTACACTAGCAGCTACAGGCGGAACAGTTGACAATATAGTGCTTAAAAATGGTGAAACAACTATTGATAACGCTATTAACGAAGCAGATGGTAAATATACAGTTCAGCCTCAACCAGCTGGTGATTACACAATCACAGCAACAATGGATGACTATATAAGAACACTCAAATTTACAGTCAAAGACAAAATAACAATTAACGGCAGCGAGATTATGGATCTCAACGGAAGTCAGAAACTCTCAGTAAGCAACGCAATTGAAGATATCGAGTGGTCTGTTACAGCAGATGGGAATTACACAGTCGAAGATGGAGATGTTGTTACAATCAAAGAAAGCGGAAATATAATCGCTACTTTCAACAAATCCACAGGTGATGTTACAACTTTTGAATACGACGGTGAATTCACATTGACTGTAAATGACAATTATGGTGGCGAAGGTTCAACGGATTCTATCACAATTTCGATAACCGAGAGACCAAAGCTTCCTGAACTTCCAAAGGATATATTCCGTGAGTTGTATATTAAGGGAAATTCAGAAACAATCAAGTTGAGTGCTGCGAATAATTGGAATTTTACACTTGCTAATCTCCCAACGCATGATGAAAAGGGTAATCCTTATTACTACTACATTCAGGAATCAGGATACAGACAGACAGAAGGCGGTGAGTACAAACCTCTGACAGATCAAACAGGACACTTTATTTACAGCACAAATGCATCTTATATGCCATCAGCTTATTATAACAATGGTGTTGCTCCTGATAAGGAGAACACTCCTGATATAGTTGCAAAGGTTAAAAATAAGTTGCATTCAAAGATCCAAGGCCAACTCCCCTCCACCGGCGGAAGCGGAGTGACGACATATTATTACTTAGGAGGTGTAATCATGCTTCTGAGTATAGCCGGGTTCACAGGTCTTAAGCGACGTGATAGAAAGCGTCGTAAAGAATAAACGCAA
>JAFSBM010000112.1 GCA_017437285.1 Ruminococcus sp.
ATTGCGGTATACCGTCAATCTGTGTAGGGGCGGATATTATCCGCCCGTAAGATTATGGAAAAACCTGAATTTCGTACCGAAAACGCTTTACCAATTTAAAGTGTTCAAGACGACACAATTCTCTATTAATGTCATCTTGTCACCTTGTCATCTTCTTTTTGCACAAAAAACGATATATACTTTTGTTAATATTGCACATAATCGGGCGGATATTATCCGCCCCTACAAAAATATCATCATACAAAAGAAAAGACGGCAATCATTAAGACTACCGCCCATAATTCTTAATTCTTAATTTAATTCCGCACTCTCCTTAAATCCCACCGCTTTTTCGGGATATGCAGAGCTGATATATTCGTAAAGCTTCATAAGTTCCACTTCTTTGGCTTTACCCGTCACAAATTTTCCCATATCTTCACTTTCGATTTCATCTTTAAGAGCCTTTACACTCTCATCACCGAACTCGAAAACAATATCAATTGTATGCCATTTCTTATAACGGTCTGCATGAGAAGAAATTGTATAATACACGGATTTAACCTGTTCCATATCAATTTCCCACTTGTAGAATGACCATTCACATTTGATTATACTGCCCTCACCAAAGCTGACTTCCGTTTCCGTCATAGTTGCATTGAGTTCACCTATAATCAAAAATACAAAGCTTATTCCCATAAATATCATAGTGACAGCAAAAAAGATGTCATTGCCGATTAATCCTGCTATAAGCATAAGCAAAAATGCCGCAGCACAAACAATTACAGGTATTCCAATTACCCACCACGGCTTGCCTGATATACTTATCTTTTTCATTTTAAATTCCCCCAAACCTTATATCATTGTGCGGCGGTTAATATCCGATTTTTTAAAAGCTGTTAGCTGTCAGCCGTTAGCCGTATTAAAGCCATTAGCCATTAGCCGTTAGCTATTAGCTTTTAGAACGGCGGGTTAATTAAGAATTAAGAAATGTGGGCGGTAGTCTTAATGATTGCCGTCTTTTCTTATGTGTGATGATATGTTTAAAACGGGCGGATAATATCCGCCCCTACAAATCCAATTTATATAATTACGCATTACGAATTATGCATTAGATAACATCCGCCCAACTATGTGCAATAGTAACAAAAACCATATGTCGTTTTTGTGCAAAAAGAAGATGACAAGGTGACAAGATGACATTAATAGAGAATTATGTCATCTTGAACACTTTAAACTAATAAAGCTGTTAACCCTCAGCTTATAAAGCGGTGAAATTTTTTTCTGCCGCACCCATTAGCTAATGGCTAAAGGCTAATAGCTAACGGCTAACGGGTGCGGCAGAAAAAATTCCACCGTCTACTTTCTAACATCTAACCTCTAAACAGCTAAAGGCTAAAGGCTGACAGCTAACGGCTAAAAAAAGATAATATCCGCCCCTACAAATTATATCATCATCGAAAAAAGACGGCAATCATTAAGACTGCCGCCCACATAGCTAACAGCTGACGGCTAACAGCTAATAGCTTGCAAAATAATTACGCCATTAACTTAACCATAACAGCTTTCTGTGCGTGAAGTCTGTTTTCAGCTTCTTCAAAGATTTCCTTAGCGTGAGCCTCGAATACCTTTTCTGTGATTTCCTCCTCACGGTGTGCAGGCAGACAGTGGAGAACCATTGCGTCAGCCTTTGCACAAGCCATAAGGTCATCGTTAATCTGATAGCCTGCAAATGCCTCACGACGCTTTGCAGCCTCGTCCTCCTGTCCCATAGATGCCCAAACGTCAGTAATGAGAACATCTGCGTCCTTAGCTGCCTGAGCAGGGGAGTTTGTCATCTCGAAACAGTCATACTGTGCGGCAAAATCAAGGATTTCCTTTGGCGGCTGATAGTCATCGGGACAAGCAATAGAAACTGCCATACCCATTTTAAGACAGCCTACGATAAGAGAGTTTGCCATATTGTTTCCGTCACCGATAAAGCACATTTTAAGCCCTTCAAGCTTGCCCTTGAACTCACGGATTGTCATAAGGTCAGCAAGCACCTGACAGGGGTGACAGAAGTCTGTAAGTCCGTTGATAATCGGAATACTGCCGTATTCAGCAAGAGCCTCAACTTCGCTCTGCTCAAATGTACGAATCATAATGCCGTTGAGGTAACGTGAAAGAACACGTGCTGTATCCTGTACAGGCTCGCCTCTGCCAATCTGTAAATCGTTGGAGGAGAGGAAAAGGGGATAGCCGCCAAGCTGGTACATACCTGTTTCAAATGAAACTCTTGTACGTGTGGAAGCTTTCTGGAAAATCATTCCGAGTGTCTTACCCTTGAGGTGTGGGTGAGGAATACCGTGGTTCAGCTCATATTTAAGCTGGTCGGCAAGGTCGAGAATCTCTGTGATTTCCTCTGTTGTAAGGTCAAGCATTTTAAGCAGATGTTTCATATGTATCTTTCCTTTCAAATAAAAAATTTCTCAATAATTGCAATAGCTGTGCGGCATATACATTTCTGAAAATACTGCACAGCTGTTGTTTTTTAGCCTCTGATTTCCTTGTTAAGCTCGCCGAAGGTAATATCTACGGCAACTGCAAAAAGGGGAACGTAATCGTCAAATACTTTGTCCTCTATTTCGAGGTCGTACTGTAATTCCTGACTTACAGTAACATTTGTCTTGATACCGCCAATTCTTACGCCCTCTTTCAGAATGTCAAAATTGCGGTGGTCTTTACTTGCTATTTCATATTTTATAACAACACCGTGAATATCTTTTCCCGATACGGTAATTGTAGGGTCAAGGAAAAGAGATTTACAGGCTATGTGCATAATGGAAACGTCATTATGACTTAATATAAACGAATGTTTACGGTCAGTTTCCTTTGTAGTCTGTGTAAACGAATAAAGCTGATAATTGCTTGCATCCATAAGAACATATCGTGAAACGCCAAAGCCCTTTCGCTTTATTGTATAAATCTGTCGCAGCTGGCTTTTGTCCTGAACAATATATTTATTATTCTTAAAAGATACCATAAGTTCCATAAATCAACCCTCCAGAATACCAATAAGAATATCCATTCCTTTTTCCAGTTCCTCCATATCAATGTTAAGAGGCGGAAGAAGTCTGACCTTGGTTTTTGCAGTAAGTATAAGCAGTCCTTTTTCAAGGGCAGCTGATACAACTTCTGCGGCATTTTTTGTTTTAAGGGTTATGCCTATCATAAGTCCCAGTCCGCTTACAGACTCAACTTCTGCACATTCACCCAGTCTTTTTCTTATATATTCAGCCTTTGCATTTACATCTTCAAGAAATCCCTCAGATGTAAGCTTTGAAAATACCACGTTTCCGCCTGCACAGGCAATAGGATTTCCGCCGAATGTAGAGCCGTGAGTTCCGGGAACAAGGACATTCATTGTCTTATCTCCGAAAAGACAAGCACCCATTGGGATACCGCCTGCGATACCCTTTGCAAGTGTAGTAATATCGGCAACTCTGCCGTACTGTTCACCTGCAAGAATTGTTCCTGTTCTGCCTGCACCTGTCTGGACTTCATCAGCGATAACGAGAATATCACGCTGACCGCATATATCATATACAGCGTCTACAAACTCCTTATCAAGAGCAACTACACCGCCCTCGCCCTGAACATATTCAAGCATAACGGCACATACTGTATCGTCAATTTTAGCTTTGAGGTCGTCAATGTTATTAGCCTCAACGTGAACAAATCCCTCTAAGAATGGGAAAAAGTAGTTGTGGAACACGTCCTGTCCCGTAGCGGAAAGAGTTGCCATAGTTCTGCCGTGGAATGAATTTACGAGGGTAATAATAGTATGTCTGCCTTTGCCGTATTTATCAAAGGAATATTTTCTTGCTGTTTTGATAGCACACTCATTAGCCTCTGCACCGCTGTTGCAGAAGAACACACGCTGGTAGCCTGTGGACTGACAGAGAATTTCTGCGAAATCGCCCTGAACGGCTGTATAGTAGTAGTTGGAGCTGTGCTGGAGAGTTCTCACCTGATGACAAACAGCGTCTGCCCATTCCTCATCGCAGAATCCGAGGGAATTTGTACCGATACCGCTGCCGAAATCTATGTATTCGTTATTATTTTCATCGGTGCAGATTCTTTTTGAGCCTGCCTCCATAACCAGCGGATAGCGTCCGTATGATTTCACGACATTCGAATCAAACTTGTTAATTGTATCCATTTACGAAATCATCCTCCTGAATATATAAACACTTATTCTATCTTAAATTTTAAACATACTATAATTATAACTCTAATTGCCCCTCGAAATCAATATTTAATCCAATGTTTTTTGTAAACTTTTAGTATATAGATTAGATTTTTTTACAGTTAACCCTTTAGGGTTAGCAACGCTTCGCATTGCAGCTATTAGCTTTTAGCCGTTAGCCATTAGCTTTTTTAAAAGCCTTTAGCCTTTAGCTGTTAGCCATTAGCTAATGGGTGCGGTAAATATTGCAGTATACCGTCAATCTGTGTAGGGGCGGATATTATCCGCCTGTTAAATATCAGCACATAAAAACAGACGGCAGAAACAAATTATATCAGCATACAAAAGCTAACAGCTAAAGGCTAAAGGCTAAAAGCTCTAATAAATCACACAAACTGCGTTCCAACGCCCTCATTGGAGAAAATTTCTATGAGAATTGAGTGGGGAACTCTGCCGTCAATAATAACAGCACCGCCAACTCCACGTCTTACAGCCTCAACACAGCAGTCAATCTTAGGAATCATACCGCCTGATACAATGCCCTGCATTTTCAGATAAGGCACTTCGCTTACATTTACCTTTGGAATGAGAGTTGATGCGTCATCTCTGTCACGGAGAAGTCCTGCAATATCTGTCATAAGGATAAGATTTTCTGCTCCCAGTTCTGCGGCAATTCGTGCGGCAGCTGTATCGGCATTGATGTTGTATGTGTTGCCCTCCTCGTCAGTTGCAACTGTTGCAATTACAGGAATATAGCCATTATTGAGAGCGTCAAGAATAGGCTTGGTATTTACCTTTGTGATTTCGCCTACAAAGCCTAAATCCTGTCCGTCATCTGTCTTTTTCTTTTCAGCTATGAGCATTTCGCCGTCAATTCCGCAAAGTCCCAATGCTGAACCCTTGTGATGTGCAAGAAGCTGAACAAGCTCCTTATTTACCTTACCTGCAAGAACCATTTTTACAACGTCAATTGCAGCCTCATCTGTATATCTAAGACCATTGATAAACTTGCTTTCGATATTCAGCTTTTTCAGCATATCGTTGATTTCGGGGCCGCCGCCGTGAACGAGAACAACTTTAATTCCCACAAGTGTGAGAAGAACGATGTCTGTCATTACAGCGTCTTTAAGCTCCTTATTTGTCATAGCGTTTCCGCCGTACTTGATAACAACGATTTTATCAGAATATTTCTGAATATACGGTAAAGCGTCAATGAGAATCTGTGATTTCTCTGTATTTGTAATTTTATCCATTTTATTTAACTCCCTATCAGAATATAAAATTCGCCCGTACCATCAATAACGATTAGCCTGTGATTTTTTCTTTTCCATAATAATTGCATTGTCAACAGCCTCTGTAATAATATCGCATACCTTTGTGGGGTACTCAATTCCCATAAGATTTACATAAACCATATTGGAATATTTTCCCACAGAGGAATTTCGCATACTTACAGTACCCGTATTATTTCTTCCCGGAGTGGCATAAATACTGCTCAATGCGGTAAGCTCCAGAGCAACTTCAATTTTGCCCTTTTTATTGAGCATATACAGCCGCTTATTTGTCACCACATACAGACTCTGCGTTCCGAAAAGTACATGGTGGAGCAGTATTACAGAACCGTAAAAAAGTGCAAATACTCCTGCCGCCGACAGAATTGTAAGTATTATTCCAAGATTTCCCATATTGACAAGTATCAAAACCGCCAGTATCAAACATACCGATACCAGAAAAACAGGCAGTATAAGGTGCTTTGCCGACATTCCACGCTCACGCATAGTAAGCTTTTCAGCCGATGTACCGCACCATTGTATAACCTCGCCGTCCTCCAGTTTAGGGGTAAACATCTCTCTAATTCTTACCCCTTCGGCATTTTCGTAATTATTCATTTTTAACACCTCTCATAGTGCTTAAATTAAATCAAATCAAATATAACTTAACTTCTGTAATCGCCGTTTATCTTAACATAGTCATATGTGAGGTCACAGCCCCATGCAACTGCCGCCTCATTGCCCTCACCTAAATTAATGAGTATCTGAATTTCTTCCTCAGCAAGAACAGCCTTTGCAGTTTCCTCAGAGAAGTCCACTACACAGCCCTTTCTGCCAAGTGCAATTGTGCCGCCTGTGGAAGCCATATCCACATCAACCTTGCTTATATCAAAATCAGCGTCAGCATATCCTAAAGCACAGTAAATACGTCCTGCATTTGCGTCCTCACCGAAAATCATAGATTTCAGCAGACTGGAGCAGATAACGGATTTCGCCACGATTTTTGCAGTTTCAGCCCTTGCCGCACCGCTTACAACACATTCAATAAGCTTTGTTGCACCCTCGCCGTCACGTGCCATCATACGTGCAAGATTGAGCATAATGTTATAAAGTGCATTTGCAAAGGATTCGTAATCGCCGTCCTCAGTTACAACTTCCTTGTTGCCTGCTGTACCCGATGCCATAACGCATACCATATCATTTGTAGATGTATCGCCGTCAACGCTTGCCATATTAAGTGTAACCTTAACGCAGTCGCTTAAAGCTCTTTGGAGCATTTCAGCTGAAATTGCAGCGTCAGTTGTGATGAATGTAAGAGTTGTAGCCATATTTGGGTGAATCATACCGCTGCCTTTGAGCATACCGCCCATTGTGCAGGTTTTTCCGCCCATTTCAAATTCCACAGCAATTTCCTTTGGCTGTGTATCTGTTGTCATAATTGCCTCTAATGCACGGCTGTTTCCGTCATATGTAAGTCCCTCAACAAGTGATTTCATACCATTTGCAATAGGCTCAATGGGAAGTACCTGTCCGATAACGCCTGTGGAAGCTACGATAATATCAGCAGGGGAGAGTCCCAGTTCTGCCGCAGCAAGCTCGCACATCTTGTTTGCCTTTTCCACACCGTCAGGATTGCAGGTGTTGGCATTTACAGAGTTTACAATAACAGCCTTTGCAGTACCGTCTGCAATATGCTCCTTTGTAACGAGAATAGGAGCTCCCTTTACCTTATTTGTGGTATATACAGCCGCTGCTGAACACTCCTTGTCAGCTACGATAAGTGCAAGGTCATTTTTCTTCTTAGCAGAGGGAAGTGCATTGTTTGATGCTGCTGAATTTTCCTCTGTGGAAGTAAGAGGCTTGTGTGCAAGTCCGCACTGTATGCCGTTAGCCTTAAATCCCTTAGCGGCACAAACTCCGCCCTCAACAAATTTCACATTACCAATTTTCTTAAAATTCATTTCATTCACCTCATTAATCAAGTGCAAAGGGATAGGACAGAACACCTTTGTCATAGCCCGGTTTCAGTTCAACCCTTTCATCTCTGTATTCACCATATTCGCAGTGTATAGTAATTATATCACCGTTTTCGCTTATATCGCTGGAAAACCTCTTATCTGCCACACATCTTACAGAAAAGGGCTTTTCGTCGATTTCTCCAAGCTTTTTTGCAATCCTGTCACGTACACGGTACACCTCTATTTTTGTATGACCGTTTTTCTGTGTACTTTCGCAGAGATAAACCGAAGTTGCTTCATTTACTATAATTTCTTCTTTTATCTTCGATTTGCCGAAATCCTCTGCCGCACTGTTAATAAGACAGGCAACAGAAATGACTCCTGCAATAATCATCAGCCACAGCTGATAATCAGCCTTTTTCGTTCTTTTGTACATTGCATATATTCGTACAAGTATAAATCCTGTTACTGCTGTAAAGCATATGGTATAACAGCCGATAATGCGGTTAAAAAGAAATACTTCCATATCCGCAAGCTTCATATACCCGAAAAAGCAGAACGCTATTGCCGCCGCAGTTATACCGATATAATAAAAGACATCTATCGCCTTTGATTTCTTTTTCTCCTCACCCACTTTTTACACCTCAGACAAGACCTGTTGTTTCGTCAATTCCCATCATAATGTTAAGGCACTGAACAGCTGCACCGCTTGCACCCTTGCCGAGATTGTCAAGTCTTGCACAGAGAAGAATCTGTTCATCATTGCCGAAAACAAATACCTGTAACTTATTCACACCGCTTAATGTGTTTGACGCAAGGAAGAATGATTTCTGCTCCTCCATACTCATAAGGGGCATAACCTCAACCATTTTTGAGCCTGCATAGTGCTTTTCATACATAGCGTGAACCTGTTCAGCTGTAACTGCATTTGCAAGCTGACGTGTCTGAATTGGCACAGATACAACCATTCCGCTGAAATAGTCGCAGATAATGGGGTTGAACATTGGTGTATATTCAAGACCTGAAACGGCTTTCATTTCAGGGAGATGCTTATGCTGCTGTGAAAGTGCATACTGACGGGGACTGTTGAACTCGAAAGGCTTATCCTCGCCCTCATATACGGCAATAGCCTTTTTGCCTGCACCGCTGTAGCCTGATGTAGCATATGCGAAAACAGGGAAATCAGCGGGAATTATGCCGTTGTTCACAAGGGGATATACAATTGAAGCAAATCCGCTTGCATAACAGCCGGGAACAGCTACTCTGTTTGACTTTGTGATTTTCTCACGATGCTCCGCTGACAACTCGGGGAAACCGTATGCCCAGTCGGGATTTGTTCTGTGAGCTGTTGAAGCGTCAATTATACGCACGTGGTCATTGTCCACGAAAGATACAGCCTCTCTTGATGCCTCATCGGGCAGGCAGAGGAAAACATAGTCTGCACTGTTTATAAGTCTTGCTCTTTCAGCGGAATCCTTACGCTTTTCCTCGGAAATACGGATAATTTCAATATCGTTTCTGCCCTCGAAACGCTCCAGTATTTTAAGTCCTGTTGTTCCTTCCTGACCGTCAATATATACCTTAACTGACATAAACCATTACTCCTTATTCTTTTTTCTTTTCTGTACTTTTCTCTCGTACTTTTCACGCTTTGGGTCGGTTAAATCGGACTCGTCCTCTTTGAAAGAGTGCCATATATTCACGGCAAGAGTCACAACCACAATACCAATCATCCAAAAGATATGGGCGGAGGGCTTAACAGCTATCCACAAGCCCATTACAAGCTCACCCACAACCCATATTACAGCCATAAGCAGACAAAGACCTATGGTAAAAATTATGTCCTTTTTCTTCATGAAAGTCTTTCAAGCTCCTTTTCAGCCGCTTCAATCTGAACCTTTACAGCGTCGGGAGAAGGACCGCCGTAGGACTTACGCTCCTTAACACAGGTGTCAAGGCTGATAGCCTCATAAACGTCCTCAGTGAAAAGCTCTGTCATCTTTGCATATTCTTCAAGGGGCAAAGTTTCAAGAGTAAGTCCCTTTGCGATACACTCAGCAACGAGAGTACCTGTAATTTTATATGCATCACGGAAAGGCATACCCTTTTTAACGAGATAGTCAGCACAGTCCGTAGCATTGATAAATCCCTTAGCAGCTGCATTACGCATATTATCTTTAAGTACACGCATTGTTGACAGCATGGGAGTAAATGTCTTAACGCAAAGCTTTACATTGTCGATAGTATCGAAAATAGCTTCCTTATCCTCCTGCATATCCTTATTATATGCAAGGGGGAGTCCTTTCATCATTGTAAGGAGAGTTACGAGATTTCCGTTTACTCTGCCTGTTTTTCCACGGATAAGCTCTGTAACATCGGGATTTTTCTTCTGTGGCATAATTGATGAACCTGTAGCAAATGCGTCATCAAGCTCCACGAATTTGAATTCCCATGAACACCAGAGAATTATTTCCTCGGAAAAACGTGAAAGATGTGTCATAAGAAGTGACATTGCACAGTTGAGCTCTACGCAATAGTCACGGTCAGAAACACCGTCAAGGCTGTTTTCCATGGGAGCAGTAAATCCAAGCAACTCAGATGTCTGCTGACGGTTTGTTTTATATGTAGTTCCTGCCAATGCTCCACAGCCGAGAGGGCAGAAATTCATTCTCTTTGCGGCATCCTGCAATCTTTCAAGGTCACGGAGAAGCATCCACACATAAGCCATAAGGTGATGTGCAAATGTTATGGGCTGGGCTCTCTGCAAGTGTGTATAGCCGGGCATAACTGTTTCTGTATGCTCCTTAGCCATAACGATAATTGCGGAAATAAGCTTTTTCACCATATCGGAAATTTCAGCTATTTCGTCACGGAGATAAAGTCTGAGGTCAACTGCTACCTGGTCATTTCTTGAACGTGAGGTGTGAAGTCTTTTTCCCACCGCACCAAGACGCTTTGTCAGTTCAGCCTCAACAAACATATGAATATCCTCGGCATTTGGGTCAAGCTCCAGTCTGCCGTTGTCTATATCGTCAAGGATTTCTTTCAGACCGCCGATAATTTCAAGGCTGTCCTCCTTTGTGATGATTCCGCAGTCACCCAGCATTGTTGCGTGGGCGATACTGCCCTGTATATCGTGACGGTACATACGGCCGTCAAAGGCTATTGAAGAATTGAAAGCGTTTACGGTTTCATCTACCTGCTTTGAAAATCTTCCTGCCCACATCATATCTGCCATAATATTTCTCCTTTAATTTAATGCGTAATTCGTAATGCGTAATGCGTAATTACATTTCAAAAAACTGCTGATAATCGACATAATCCTCAGATGTTGATTTGATAATTAATCTTGGCTCTTTAAAAACAGCATCTCTGAACATTTCGTATATTTTTAGTGAATCACTTTCAAATCCAAACTTTTCTGAAAACTCTTTAATAAATGGCAATTCGCATTTTTGATAATGTTCCAAAAAATCAGTTTGACTTTCCAACCATCCAAACTTTGCCCAATCATCTATACAACCGCAATTTAAAATAATACTAAAAAAGTCGTTTATGTTATTTGCCACTATACCAGCCTGACCTTCGGAATCTATATATCCAACAAATTTACCGTCAAGCAAGGCATATATCCCACCTGAACCGTCACAAGCAAATGGATTAATCTCATAGTTGCTGTGACTATATTCCATAAGATAACTCAAATCATCTAACAACTGATTGTATTCTTCAACATCAAAAGAACATTTGGATGATAAATAATTTGAAAGCTCATCATTATTTTTAATATAATCAATAATGATATTGACGCAATTATTCGTTTCCATTGACACATACCTCTAATAGATTGTCTTTTTTCACTTCTGTGTAGGGCGGATATTATCTTTTTTTTAGCTTTTAGCTATTAGCCTTTAGCCGTTAGCCGTTTTATAGCCGTTAGCTTTTAGCCGTTTTATAGCTGTTAGCTTTTAGCCGTCAGCCTGCAATTTCATACCTAATTTCTGATATTGATATGCTCAAAGCTTATATTATCCTCATCAACTTCAATCAAAAGATAGGAAGCACCTTCTAATCCCGAAGCCGAAACAGAAACTACATTTCCATTGACAAAATTTCTATGAGAATGACCGACTACCGCAAGGTCATATTTCGTCACATCTTCGCTTTTACAAGCCTTGTCAAATTCGCCGTTTTTCAAGGACGACAGCGGTAAAAACGGATATGCCGAATTAACATCAAGAAACAAGAAATGCGAAAAATATATTTTATGTCCGTGACATTCATATTCATAAAACAATGGCATATCCTTAACGAACTGCATTTGCTCATCTGTAAGCTTTTTTCTCATTTCGTCATAATAACCCCTCAGATATTCTACATCGGGGTCAACATCAACGCCGTGTTCAATATAAAGCTCGCAATTGCCTTTTAAACAGATTATTCCACTTTCTTTCAGCAAGTCAAGACATTCTGTTTCTTCATTTCCACGCTGAAAAATATCGCCTAAATACACCGTCAGGTCTGCATTTTCTTCCTTATTCTGTTCAAGTACTGCTTTTAATGCTTTAAGATTTCCATGAATATCTGAAAATACTGCAATTTTCATAATGCATCCTTTCTGAGCCGTTAGCCGTTTTATAGCCGTCAGCCATTAGCTTTTTTCGATAATAATTCCTGTGTAGGGGCGGATATTATCTTTTTTTAGCTTTTAGCTTTTAGCTATTAGCCTTTAGCTTTTCGGCAATGCGTAATTATTTTAAAGAGCCTATAGCTAATAGCTAATGGCTAACGGCTGACAGCTTATTTAACATATTTGTTTCTGTAGAACAAATCATCTCTTTTGGTAAAGCCTATATGCTCCCAAAAAGCGTTGCCATTGTCATTATCTTTGAAAACCACAAGCAGAACCTTTGTAATACCCTCTTTTTCAAGAGCGTCCATAGCATTGTCAACAAGCATTTTACCAATGCCCTGCTTCTGATATTCGGGGAGTACCGAAACATGGTGAAAAAGTCCTCGTCTGCCGTCGTGACCTGCAAGAATTGTACCAACGATTTTTCCGTTATCCTCGGCAACAAAGCTTGTTGTGGGATTTCGTCTGATATACTTTGCAAATCCCTCTGCACTGTCATCAACGGGATTTGTGCCTTTGTGATTTTTCCATACCTCACAAATACCGTCAAAATCGGCAATTGTCATAACCCTGATTTTCACCATTGTTTTTACTCCTTTCTGAGCCGTTAGCCGTTTTATAGCCGTTAGCTTTTAGCTGTTAATTACAACAGGCAGGAGAAAGGCTCCCCTGCCTGTCTTTTTTTTAATAACTGCCGTGTGCGAAAGCAGACTTGCGTTTCCGTACAGAGTAAACGAGTTTACGAGTGAAAGCGTGAACTGCCTGCACGGGCGTCCGTGCTTACTTGTTCTGCTCTCTCTTCTTGTCAAGCTGAGCCTTAACCTTGATAGGAAGACCAAAGAGATTGATGAATCCTGCGGAATCAGCCTGATTGTAAACCTCATCCTCGTCAAATGTAGCAACTTCCTCATCGTAGAGAGTATAGGGAGAAGTTACACCTGCGTTGATGATATTGCCCTTGTAAAGCTTGAGCTTAACGTCACCTGTAACAGTTTCCTGTGTCTTGTTAACGAAAGCTGTCATAGCTTCACGGAGAGGAGTATACCACTGACCATTGTAAACGATGTCAGCAAACTTGATTGAGAGATACTGCTTGATTCTTGCAGTTTCCTTATCAAGACAAATTGTTTCAAGAACTTCGTGTGCGTGGTAGAGAATAGCACCGCCGGGAGTTTCATAAACACCTCTTGACTTCATACCAACAAGACGGTTTTCAACGAGGTCAGCAAGACCGATACCGTTCTCACCGCCGAGCTTGTTGAGTGCAGATACCATTTCTACGCCGTTAAGCTCCTTGCCGTCAAGCATTGTGGGGATACCCTTTTCAAAGTGAATTGTAATGTATGTAGGCTTGTCGGGAGCTTCGAGAGGAGATACGCCCATTTCAAGGAAGCCGGGCTTCTCATACTGTGGCTCATTTGCTGGGTCTTCAAGGTCAAGTCCCTCGTGTGAAAGGTGCCAGAGGTTTTTATCCTTGGAGTAGTTTGTTTCTCTGTTAATCTTAAGAGGAATGTTATGAGCCTCTGCGTAGTCGATTTCCTCGTCACGGCTCTTGATGTCCCATTCTCTCCAAGGAGCAATGATAGCCATTTCAGGAGCGAATGCCTTGATAGCAAGCTCAAATCTTACCTGGTCGTTACCCTTACCTGTACAGCCGTGGCAGATAGCGTCAGCACCCTCTCTGATAGCGATTTCAGCAATTCTCTTTGCAATGATAGGACGTGCAAAAGAAGTACCGAGCATATATCTGTTCTCGTAGATAGCACCTGCCTGAACTGTGGGGTAAACGTAATCCTGAATGAATTCTTCCTTTAAATCCTCGATGTAAAGCTTGGAAGCACCTGTCTTGATAGCCTTTTCTTCAAGACCGTCAAGCTCTGTACCCTGTCCAACGTCACCTGAAACAGCGATAACTTCACAGTTATTGTAGTTCTCTTTCAGCCACGGAATAATGATTGAAGTATCAAGTCCGCCAGAGTATGCGAGAACAACTTTTTTAATATCTTTCTTATCCATTTTAAAGACCTCCATTGAAAGGCAATGCCTAAATTTTTATCAACAATATTATTATACACCATTCAAAAATAATGTCAATAGTTTTAGAATAAATATTCATTTTTCTGCAAAATATTCTATTTATGCTGCATATTCATTCATTTATTTTTGCATTTTCTTATAAAGGAATGAACCGCCGATTCCGACCGCTGTTCCGAGGGCATAGCTGAACAAATCTTCCACGGCAAAGCTTGTGCCGATAAGTATGCGGAAAAACTCAATATTCCCCAGCCCGATAATATCAACAATATGAATATACTGCAAAAACTCCACTAAAAATGCAAAAAGCAACACTCCGATATGAGTTATATATGGATTTTTACCGCCAATTATTGCCTGTACAAGGCAGTAAACCGCCCATACTACAATAACATCTCCGCCGTAATATCTCAGCCAGTTGCCGTGCTGTGTAAGGGCAATTACAACCTCAACCGCTATAAGCAGAATGAGGATTATTATATATGGTATACGTTTTTTCATAATTTCTCCTTTTTAAGCTATTAGCCATTAGCTTTTTATCCAAAAACGATAAAAGCTGACAGCTTTAAAACAAAAATGGACGGCAGAAATAAACTCCACCGCCCTTATGAAAAAGCTGTCGTTTATGCCAAACCAAAGGTTTTCAGCCGAATTATTCGGCATACTCCCAATCTATGCCGTTTTCGTCAAGTATCTCAATTGCCTCATCCTTGTTATCCTTGACAGAAACATTGTAATATTCGTCCCTGCCGTCTTTTGTGAATTTAAAAGAGATTTTTTTATTGTGTACCACTACATCTTCAACATAGCCTGCCTTTGCACAGGCGGCAAATGAATCATATGTGGCATAGGGATAATCAGCTTTTTTTATACCAATCAATATACCCATCGCTAAAGTTAATATTATGTATATAATAATAGGAATTGCAATCACAGCAAAAAGAATATCGCCCTTGATTTTGTGACGTTTCAGTTTCGACTTCTTTTTTGGCGTTATAGCATTTCGCATCTTTTCAAGCATCAGTTCCGAACAGTCATCTTTCCTGAAAAGCATATTTCTTTCCATTTCCGTGAAACAGGCTATAAAATTCTCATCCTCATAAATTTCATCAATTTTATCGTAATACACTTTCACGGTGGTTGTTTCATTGGATTTGATAAAATAATCCTCATAAAACTCATAATGATTGCTTATTTCGCCAATTTCCTGCAATTTTTCATACAGCTGCTTATGTTTTTTACCTGAAGCCAGAAAAGAAAAGAAAATAAATAAAGCAAAAAT